>NZ_JBNNVR010000135.1:0-10086 GCF_050280645.1 Pseudomonas sp. NPDC089554 | reverse complement strand
ATGGGTTGGCGTCTCTGTGCTCTGGCGGTCATGTGGCTAACCTGCGCTGGAAGAGTTCACGGAAGACCGGGTAGATGTCGCCGGCCGATACCAACGACCTGAAGTACTACGACGGTTCCGTGCAGCAGATCGAGCGCATCCCGCAGGAACTCAAAGACCTGTACGCCACCGCGTTCGAAGTGGACACCAAGTGGATCGTCGATGCAGCCTCCCGTCGCCAGAAGTGGATCGACCAGGCCCAGTCGCTGAACCTGTACATCGCCGGCGCTTCGGGCAAGAAGCTGGACGTGACCTACCGCATGGCCTGGTACCGTGGTCTGAAGACCACCTACTACCTCCGTGCCCTGGCCGCCACCAGCACCGAGAAGTCGACCATCAACACCGGCAAGCTCAACGCCGTTTCCAGCGGCGGCGACAGCGCCCCGGTCCAGGCAGCGGGCCCAGCGCCAGTGCCGAAGGCCTGCGCGATCGACGAGCCGGATTGCGAGGCTTGCCAGTAAGACCAATGCCGCAGGGGTGACCCTGCGGCATTTTTGTATCTGCGTCCTGGAGAAGTCTTCCCCCTGCCTATGCCTCTTGTCATTTGGTAAATGGTCGTTACCCGTCACTAACGGGTCCAACTTTCCATGACAAGGACGACAAGCATGACGCGCAAAAAAACCGCAGTTCGCAGGATAGGCCGCAACGCTGAAACCGGCCGCTTCACCACGGTCGAAGAAGCGCGAAACAACCCTGTCACGCACATCGTCGAAACCCTTCGGCGCCGGTGTGACAAACGTTGATCGAGCCTTGGCCTTTTCGCACGTGGCGGCCTCGGCCCGCCCGCTTGCGAAAGGGCCAAACCTTGCGCCACATCACTACATGTTGTTCTAGCTAAAAATAAAACCACAACATATAGACATTCCTCGTTTTGGCGCTAGACTCTCATCCCGTGGCAATCATCCTGTGTGTGGGTGAACGCCATTGCGTGAAACCGGTCGAAAAAGTTATCGCCGTCCGCGTTCTACGCGTCCCGATCCAGAGCGAATTCCGTTATAATCCGCCCCCTGCGAAAAGGGTTCAGACAATGCTCCGTTGCGTGACCCAGGCCGATGTGAACCACCTCGCCGAACCGCACCCGGTGTCGTTGCCGTACACCAATTCAAGCGCCCTGCCCCCTCACCCGAGGCTTGGTCAGGCGCAACGCCAAACACATCCAGATGTAACGAGAGTCAGCCTCTCGAGCTGTCCTATCGCCTTAATGGCCTTGCGTACAGGCATCAACTTTTAATATCCAACCGGTTGCCCTCGGGCAGCCCTCAAGCAGGAGCCAATGACCATGCTGAGCTGGGACGAATTCGACAAGGAAGACGGCGAAGTAGCCGCCAAAGGCAATGCCAACGCCGCCCAGGCCAACGCCTCCGCCGCCCTGGACAAACTCGACAGCGCCGGCGGCGCCGCCGCCCTGGAAGCCCGCGCTGCCACCGCCACCGACTCCGACGCGGTCAAGCGCGCCAAGGCTGCCCTGGACGCCCTGGACATCGCCGAAGGCCTGGCCGAGCTGGAAGGCTCCTCGGCCCGCGTTGCAGTCGATGAAAAGCGCATGATCAACTGCCGCGCCGACCTGAACCAGCTGGTGCCGTTCAAGTACGACTGGGCCTGGCAGAAGTACCTCGACGGCTGCGCCAACCACTGGATGCCGCAAGAGGTCAACATGACCGCCGACATCGCCCTGTGGAAGAGCATGGACGGCCTGACCGAAGACGAGCGCCGCATCGTGATGCGCAACCTCGGCTTCTTCTCCACCGCCGACTCGCTGGTGGCCAACAACCTGGCCCTGGCCGTGTACCGCCTGATCACCAACCCCGAGTGCCGCCAGTACATCCTGCGCCAGGCCTTCGAGGAAGCGATCCACACCCACGCCTACCAGTACTGCATCGAGTCGCTGGGCATGGATGAAGGCGAGATCTTCAACATGTACCACGAGATCCCATCGGTCGCTAAGAAAGCCGCCTGGGGCCTGAAGTACACCCGCGCCATCTCGGACCCGGAGTTCAACACCGGCACCGTCGAAACCGACAAAGAGCTGCTGCGCAACCTGATCGCTTACTACTGCGTACTGGAAGGCATCTTCTTCTACTGCGGCTTCACCCAGATCCTCTCCATGGGCCGCCGCAACAAGATGACCGGCGTGGCCGAGCAGTTCCAGTACATCCTGCGTGACGAGTCGATGCACCTGAACTTCGGTATCGACGTGATCAACCAGATCAAGATCGAGAACCCGCACCTGTGGGATGCGGCGATGAAGGAAGAAGCGACCCAGATGATCCTGCAAGGGACCCAGCTGGAGATCGAATATGCGCGTGACACCATGCCTCGTGGAGTGTTGGGGATGAACGCGGCGATGATGGAGGATTACCTCAAGTTCATCGCTAACCGTCGTTTGACTCAGATTGGGTTGAAGGAAGAGTATCCGGGGACTACCAACCCGTTCCCTTGGATGAGCGAGATTATGGACTTGAAGAAGGAGAAGAACTTCTTTGAGACTCGGGTGATTGAGTATCAGACGGGTGGGGCGTTGAGCTGGGATTAACCCCTCATCCCGCTCAAAATCGCTAGACCGCGAAAGTTTCTCGCTAAACGTGAAACGGATGCACCAAAAGGGCTGCCATTGGGCAGCCCTTTTTTATTCTCTAGACGGCCATGCTCATTTGATAGGGCGGTGGGGCGCGATGAATTTTCGGGCTAAAGGTGACAACGACTTGTACAATCGAGCCCACTTTTTCTGATGTGCCCATGCGCCATGGCTGCAATCGCCAGGTACTGGGCGTCGTGCTTTGTATACCTTGCCGCCCAATTGGCAGAGAACACGGCAAGAGTGGCAACGACCAAGCTGTTTGAAGATGAAATGCTGAGCTGTGCGCTGGCGACTGAAAACTGGAAGAAAATGCCGGATACGCACCCTGATTTCAGAGATCACCTGCGCGGGGTCTTGATGCCTTTGGCGGGCTGGGAGCGCTCAGTAGCGCGTGATCACGCCAAGCGAATCTTCGATATTTTGCTGAAAAACTAACGCGGCGTTACCCATGCCAGTCTTGAATTACGGCCAAACGGCTATCGAGTGGTACTTCCAGCTCGATAGTAAACTCAAGCGCCACTACGTGACTGTGGAACGGGGTCGTCCCGTGCTTTTGCGCGGGCCGCTGGTGGATGAGCCTGAGCAAGAAGCTTTGGTGCTGCGTCGTGCACGCTGGATTCGTGAAAAGCTGGCACAGGTGAATCAGCCCCTGGCCAGCGAGCCCATTGTGACGGGTAGCCGCCTACGCTATGCCGGGCGTACGTACTTCACCGAGGTGCGGCATACGCCGGATATCCCCAAGCCCCGACTCACCTTCACAGCCTCGCGCTTTATCGTGGATAGCCCGGATGGGGCAAGCATCCTGCCCGATGTGCTGATGCCATTGCTTGAGCGGTTCTACCGGGATCGTGCTCATGAGAAGTTGTTGGTACGTGTCCGTCACTGGCAACGAGAAACTGGACTTCAGGCAACGGGTGCACGAATCCGTCACTTCCAAAGCCGTTGGGCCAGCTGCGATGCAAACAACACACTGGAGTTTCATCCTCGGGTAATGGAGCGACCTGCCAGCGTGCAGGACTACGTCATCGTCCATGAGCTGTGCCATACGGTAGAAAAGAACCATACCAAGGTCTTCTGGGCGCTGGTGGCTAGCCATATGCCGGATTGGCAGCGGCAGCATCAGGTGTTGGAGCGGGCGGTGTTTGGGGATGCGGTGTGATCATTCGTCCAGTGTTTGTAGGCACTGGCCCATACGCACATGCCCCAGTCAAAAAGGCCTTCCTTTATAGCCTGCCGGCGCAGTTTTTAACTGTTTTGGTGTCCTCGCCGGTTTAGTCGACTTGAAGGGAGCGGGGTCAAGCTCGAACACGCTCACTGCCACTTGGTTATTACCGTGGATATGCGCGACCAGACGATCATGTTTCGGAAGGGGCACTTGGGCTGTGGAGCCGCCAAACTCTCCAGAATTGGCAAGCACCACGGGCTGGTACATGTGGAAATGCAGCGCCGCGACCATGTTGTCGAAGGTCTGCACATCTTGATTCAAGGCCGCGACCAAGAATACGTCTGAGCGATCCCTGAGGTCCGCAACCAAATCGAGATCAGTAGCGTCGTAGCAGATTGCTGCGGCGAGACGCGTCGGCGATGTCGTACCGACTGGCAACTCCACCAGGGTCACGTGCGGTCGATACCCCTTGATCCCCATTTGCTGCTCAAGCTTCATCGGGTGGAGTTTCCCTTGCCATACATACTGAATACTGCGGCCATGATCCGGTGCATCCGTACGAATCAACCACAAACCCTGATTGATCGGACCTCCGCACTTATCGGAGTGCATGAAGGTTAGCCCCGCAAAGATATTTGCCTTGAGCTTGTCAGAGAGACGTCGCAGAAAAAACACATGCTCCGGATGCACGGCCAGCTCGGGGAAAAGGATTACATCTATGGTGGGAGCTTCGCTTTCTCCGTCTTGCAGTGGCCTTGCCGAAGCCCATGCACGCAACTTAGCGTGAGCCAGACGGCAAACCTCAGCCAAGTGGCGTCGATGCTGAGACAACATTGCCGGAGTCCAATGCGTAGGATCCTTTGTATCGAAGTCATCCATCTTCGGGCGAATAGTTTGGACAATCGCTACGCGCAAGGGACGATCAACAAGCAGGGCATTGTCACTAGTGGGAAGCACGTAGATAGGCGTCTTACTCCTTTCCCCATACAAAGTGCGCTGTACCGCAATACGTTTCTCTAAGAGCGCCAACAACTCACCCGGCGTACGCACCGCAGAGACAGGGGCCGCATCGTTTGCCTTGAATTCGATCCCCGGCCACTGGAGCAAAGTGGAAAGGAAACCCGAAAGCCAGGGGGATACTGGCGCAGGCTCATCCATCAATCCGTTAACGGAATTGAGCATCCCGAAACGTCGCTTATACCAACTGCTCCGAATACCCCTGTAGCGTCCAACTTCCTCGGTCACAAGAAAACGACGGCTTGTGAAATCAAACTCCCCAGTTAGGGCAGATCGAAGGACTCTTCCCAAGCCGTACAGCCAGGCCCCCTCCTTGCTCACCCATTCAGGCCGCTCATAAAGCGGATTATCCGGCCCCTCAACTTCAGTTAGACTGACCTCTAGAAACCCTGGAGCCTCAGGTAGCGCATGAATGCTGGGCCAGTCAGCGCATTTCAAAATAATATCGACTGGACTGAGACCGGCTGATAGGCGCTCCTCAATACGCGGCATGCTCAAGAGGGCCTTGGCGAGCATAAGAAGCCCGTTCTCCTGCCCAAAAACATTGAATGGGTCCTGCATGACCCGCAACAACTGGCGAGATGGCAGAGCACTTCCATCCTTTTGCTTGCTTGAGCTGATGCGGTTAATTTCCACGAGAGATTGTGGAACAAACTCCCTCCACTTAGGAGGGCGGCCACCGCGCTTACCTATCGCTTCAAGGAGTAGATCAGGTCTCTCAAGAGCAACCGTGTTCACGATCTCCTGGACAAGGACCTCATCCTGAGTGGCACGTAGTCCCTCGGACAACCAGACACCAAAACGACGTGAGTTCGGATGCATCTGCTGGGTAACTAGTGCTGACGGAAGTATTTCCAGCAAGTCCTTGGACGCCGTAGGTTCGAACAGCATTGCCCTTCGAAGCTTGTTGTAGGCGGCCCCTAGCGAGGGCTCTGTAATAGCATTTACAGCCAGGCCACAGTCCCCGATTGAAGCCAAATAAAGAAAAGCCTGCTGCAATAGATACCATGGCGAATCAGCTCGCTCGATGACGACTCTCCTGGCAAAGACACCTAGCTCCTCCCTATAGCCCTGAATATCGATTGCCTCCGGGTAGTCCTCCATATCCCGAAAACCTGTCTCGACAACCCCAGCCCGCAGCAGATCAGCGGCAACATATTCAGCAGTCCGAATCTCACGCAACTGCTCCGGTTTGAGCCAGCTGGGCGTCACGTCATAAAGCTTTGAGTTCAGTGCCTCCAAGACTGGTGCGAGCAGCCGGGGATGAGGAAACAAGTCAAGCCCACATCGCAGCAGCAAGACCAAAGCAGGGTTCTCAGCCCAGCACTTTATGAGCTTGCGAGCTGTCGACTCGAACTCATGCGCAAGGGAGTGATAAACCTCCTTGACAGTGAAGTTGATAAGCGCCTATGCCGGTGGTGATGGCGGCGGAAGGGCCGACTCGACGCACGCTTAGCTGGAGGGAGTGTGCGCAGCGGGCGTTGCGGTTGCATGGGGTTGGCGACTGAGGCCTGTTGCTGTTGGGGTCTTCATAATATTGGGGCCGCTTTGCGGCCCTTCGCAGGCAAGCCAGCTCCTACAAAGCGCGCAACTCATAAGACCTGCTATAGCCGCCCTTATTGGATATAAGAATGCCTATGGAAGGTCTTAAGATGTCGGTATTCCCTCTCGCATGCGCCGAAAGGCTAAAAATCATGGGCCTTCTGATTAAAAACAGGCGTCTTGAACGAAAAATTCGTCAGATAGACCTCGCAAGGCAGACGGGGCTATCCACCTCGACTCTCGGGAAAATAGAGGCAGGCGCCCCCAGTGTTGAAATGCGGTGCTACATGACGGTCTTATGGCACCTGGGTTTACTGGACGAGGCATTTCAGAACATACCTGTGCCCTCTCTCGCCTCTTACGCCACCGAACATCGCGTTCGGCTCAAGCGGTTTTCGGAGGAAGACTTTTGACGGCAGCTCTTTCCCTCCTGACAAGTTACTGCTCCCAAGTACAGCGCTGAACCATGGATGTTGGAGCGGCCTTGCCGGGGCGCCGGACCGGTCGGAAAGGGCTGCGGAGCAGACCCAGCAATTTATGCAGCGATGCTGAAATTCTGGGGCTGCTTTGCAGCCCTTTCGCGACGCAAGGCCGCTCCCACAAAAGCTGTCGGTCGGCGCCAGTGGCAGCACCGAGCCGATCAACGCATGCCAGTGAGATACGCCTGCGGCGGCTCGGGCATGGCCGCCAGCATCTCGCGCAGACCTGCCGCCCACTGCTTGCGAATCTCGTTGAAGTACGGGTCATCCTGGGTCACGCGGTGGCTCTGCACAGCAGCCAGGCTGTCCTTGCGGTACACCAGCAGGTCCAGCGGCATGCTCACCGACAGGTTGCTGCGCATAGTCTCGTCGAACGAGATCAACCCACAGCGCAGGCCTTCTTCCAGCGAGGTGCGCCAGGTGAGGTTGCGGTCGAGAATTGGCCTGCCGTACTTGCTCTCGCCGAGTTGCAGGAACGGCGTGTCTTCGGTGGCCTGGATGAAGTTGCCTTGCGGGTAGATGCTGTAGACATCCATGGGGCCGTCAGCGATCTGCCCGCCGACCAGGAACGAACAGGTGAGATCGGTTTTGCCGGCGAGTTTGGTACGGTCGCGGGCCACCACTTCGCGCATGGTTTCGGCTACCAGCACGGTGGCGTCGTAGACGGTGCGTACGTTCAGCAGATGGTTGCCTTTGCCGGTGCTGCGTTGCTTTAGCAGGTTGATGACTGATTGAGAGCTAGCCAGGTTGCCGGCGCTTTGCAGCACCAGCAGGCGCTCGCCGGGGGTGCTGAAGATGAACAGTTTGCGGAAGGTGGAGATCTGGTCGATGCCGGCGTTGGTGCGGGAGTCGGAGATGAACACCAGGCCATCGGCCAGGTGCATGGCGACGCAGTAGGTCATTTGCGTTAACTCGGTAATAAAAATGACAGGCTGGAGAACTGGGGCCGCTGTGCGGCCCATCGCGGGCAAGCTCGCTCCTACAGGGGTTGCGCTGAGCCTGAGAGCAGCGGTGTACCTGTAGGAGCGGGCTTGCCCGCGAAGAAGACGCCGCCGATTATTGCGCGTGCGCGGTCACTTGCACATGCGCCAGCAACGACTCGGCCCCGCCACCGCGGCGCATGCCGCGCACCGGGCAAGCATCCAGGTAATCCAGCCCCACCGCCAGCTTCAGGTGCCGCTCGGGCTTGGCCAGGCGGTTGGTCACATCGAAGCTGTACCAAGCATCGTCCAGCCAAGCCTCGGCCCAGGCGTGGCTGGCCAGGTGGGTCGCGTCCTCGGTGCACAAGTAGCCCGACACATAGCGCGCCGGCACGCCCAGGCTACGCGCACACGCCAGGAACGCGTGGGTATGGTCCTGGCACACCCCTGCCCCACCCGCGAACGCCTCCAGCGCCGTGGTCACCACGGTGGTCTCGCCCGGCGTGTAGGCCATGCGCTCGGACAACCCATTCATCAAGTCGATCAACGCCACGCGGTCACGCCGCGTGCCGCACTGCTGCGTGGCGAAATCCACCAGCTCATCACCCGCCTGGGTCAGGTGACTGCTGCGCAGGAACGGCAAGGGCGACTGGTCGTCGTGCTCCAGCTCCAGGTTGGGGTCGATCTCCACCTCGCCATGGGCAGTCAGCACCAGGGCGTCGTGGGGCTCATCCAAGGTCAGCACGTGCAGGACATTGCCATACGGGTCGAGCTGGCTGCGCACCTTGCGCGGCAACTCCAGCTTCCACGCCAGGATGCGCTGGCGCTCGCTGTCCTGCGGTGTCAGGCGCAAGAACTGGATGCTATTGCTGACGTTGTTGGCGTAGCGGTAGGTGGTGTCGTGGCGTATGCAAAGTTTCATACGACCTCCAGATAGGAGTGGTGCACGGTCTCGCCCAGGTGGCGGATGCGCTGAATGAAGTCGGTGAGCCACAGGTGCAGGCCGGCGTCGAGGATTTCCTCGATACCGGTGTAGCGCAGCCGGGCGTTGAGTTCAGCGGCCAGGCGCTGGGAGGTGCGCCCGCTACCGCTGGGCAGGCCGGCGAGGATCTGGTTCAGTTCCTCGATGCAGGCGTGCAACGAACGCGGCACGTCGGCGCGCAGCAGCAGCATTTCCGACACCTGACGGGCATTGGGGGCGTTGCGGTAGATCTCGTTGAACGCCTCGAACGACGACAACGCCCGCAGCAGCGCACTCCACTGGTAATAGCCGCGTGCGGAGTTGTCGCTGACTTCCTCGGATTCCTCACCGAACATTTCGTAGCGCACATCCAGCAGGCGCAGGGTGTTGTCGGCGCGCTCCAGGAAGGTGCCCAGGCGAATGAAGCAGTAGGCGTCGTTACGCATGATGGTGCCGGCGGTGGCGCCGCGGAACAGGTGCGAGCGCTGCTTGACCCATTCGCAGAAATGGCTGATGCCATAGTGCGCCAGGCCGTTGCTGGCGATGTTGCGCATCTCAAGCCACGTGGCGTTGATGTTCTCCCACATGTCGCCGGTGATTCGCCCGCGCACGGCGTGTGCATTGGTGCGCGCAGCTTGCAGGCGCAGCAATAGATGCTGCCGGGGTTGGTTTCGTCGAGGGCGAAGAAATGCAGCATGCGCTCGGCGTTCAATTCGCCGTGGCGCTGGTTGTAGTCGTCCAGGGTGCCAGCAGCCAGTAGCGACATCGCCAACTCTTCGCGGCCATCAGTGCGCCCCGCCTGGGGCATCAGCGACAGCGAATAGCTCACCTCGAGCATGCGCGCGAGGTTCTCGGCGCGCTCCAGGTAGCGGGACATCCAGTAGAGGTCGGACGCGGTTCTCGAAAGCATGGTTCAGTCCTCCACCACCCAGGTGTCCTTGGTACCGCCGCCCTGGGACGAGTTCACCACCAGCGAGCCGGCACGCAGCGCCACGCGGGTCAGGCCGCCCGGCACCAGGCGGGTTTCGCTGCCCGACAGCACGAAGGGGCGCAGGTCGATATGCCGGGGGGCAATGCCGTTCTCGACGAAGGTCGGGCAGGTCGACAGGCACAGCGTGGGCTGGGCGATGTAGGCCTCGGGCCGGGCCTTGAGGCGGGCGCGGAATTCTTCGATCTCGGCCTTGGTGGCCGCAGGGCCCACCAGCATGCCGTAGCCGCCCGAGCCTTGGGTTTCCTTGACCACTAGCTCCGGCAGGTGCGCCAGCACGTGGGAGAGTTCCTCGGGCTTGCACCGGCGACAGGCGGTCGTAGAACGGGTGGCGGAAATTGACCAGTTCCAGGGCCGAACCCGGAGCGGTGGCGATGATCGAGCCTTCCAGCGCATA
>NZ_JBNNVR010000134.1:0-10164 GCF_050280645.1 Pseudomonas sp. NPDC089554 | reverse complement strand
GGTCGTTCAAGGGGTCGACAAGTTCCTCCCCGTGGACGTGTACGTGCCTGGCTGCCCGCCTCGCCCCGAAGCTTTCCTGCAAGGCTTGATGCTGCTGCAGGAGTCGATCGGCCAGGAGCGACGCCCGCTTTCCTGGGTTGTCGGCGATCAAGGCATTTACCGTGCCGAGATGCCCGCCCAGAAAGACCTGCGTCGCGAACAGCGTATCGCGGTAACCAACCTGCGCAGCCCCGACGAAGTCTGATCCAGCGACCTGCCGCCCGCTCCCGGAAGGAGCCGGCGGCCTGGCTTCATTCTCTACGTTGACTCAAAGCGACCGAGACCATGACAGCGGACACCGCTATTTATATTCCGCCTTACAAGGCTGACGACCAAGATGTGGTCGTCGAACTGCACAACCGTTTTGGCGCCGACGCCTTCGTCGCCCAAGAGACCCGTACCGGCATGCCGGTGCTGTGGGTCAAGCGCCCGCAGCTCAAGGAAGTGCTGAGCTTCCTGCGCAACGTCGCCAAGCCGTACAGCATGCTGTACGACCTGCACGGCGTCGACGAGCGCCTGCGCACCCAGCGCCGCGGCCTGCCAACCGCCGACTTCAGCGTGTTCTACCACCTGCTGTCGGTAGGCCGTAACAGCGACGTGATGATCAAGGTCGCGCTCAGCGAGGGCGACCTGAACTTGCCCTCGGTGACCAGCATCTGGCCGAACGCCAACTGGTACGAGCGTGAAGTCTGGGACATGTTCGGCATCGACTTCGCCGGCCACCCGCACCTGTCGCGTATCCTCATGCCGCCGACCTGGGAAGGTCACCCGCTGCGCAAGGACTTCCCGGCCCGCGCCACCGAGTTCGACCCCTACAGCCTGAACCTCGCCAAGCAGCAGCTGGAAGAGGAATCGGCGCGCTTCAACCCCGAAGCCTGGGGCATGAAACGCCAGGGCGCCAACGAGGACTACATGTTCCTCAACCTCGGCCCCAACCACCCGTCCGCCCACGGCGCCTTCCGTATCGTCCTGCAGCTGGACGGCGAAGAGATCGTCGACTGCGTCCCGGACATCGGCTACCACCACCGGGGTGCCGAGAAAATGGCCGAGCGCCAGTCCTGGCACAGCTTCATCCCCTACACCGACCGTATCGACTACCTCGGCGGGGTGATGAACAACCTGCCGTACGTATTGGCGGTGGAAAAGCTGGCGGGTATCCAGGTGCCGCAGAAGGTCGACGTGATTCGCATCATGCTCGCCGAATTCTTCCGCATCACCAGCCACCTCTTGTTCCTGGGTACCTACATCCAGGACGTCGGCGCCATGACCCCGGTGTTCTTCACCTTCACCGACCGCCAGCGCGCCTACACCGTGATCGAGGCGATCACCGGTTTCCGCCTGCACCCGGCCTGGTACCGCATCGGTGGCGTCGCCCACGACCTGCCGCGCGGCTGGGACAAACTGGTCAAGGACTTCGTCGAATGGCTGCCCAAGCGCCTCGACGAGTACACCAGGCTGCCCTGCAGAACAGCATCCTCAAGGGCCGTACCATTGGCGTGGCCGCCTACAACACCGAGGAAGCGCTGTCGTGGGGCACCACCGGTGCCGGCCTGCGCTCCACCGGTTGCGATTTCGACCTGCGTAAAGCCCGCCCCTACTCCGGCTACGAGAACTTCGAGTTCGAAGTACCGCTGGCCCACAACGGCGATGCCTATGACCGCTGCATGGTTCGCGTCGAGGAGATGCGCCAGAGTATCCGCATCATCGACCAGTGCCTGCGCAACATGCCGGAAGGCCCGTACAAGGCGGACCACCCGCTGACCACGCCGCCGCCCAAAGAGCGCACCCTGCAGCACATCGAGACCCTGATCACGCACTTCCTGCAAGTCTCGTGGGGCCCGGTCATGCCGGCCAACGAGTCGTTCCAGATGATCGAGGCGACCAAGGGCATCAACAGTTACTACCTGACGAGCGATGGCGGCACCATGAGCTACCGCACCCGGATCCGTACCCCGAGCTACCCGCACCTGCAGCAGATCCCTTCGGTGATCAAAGGCAGCATGGTCGCGGACTTGATCGCGTACCTGGGCAGTATCGACTTCGTTATGGCTGACGTGGACCGCTAAGCATGAACAACACGCTTATCCAAACCGACCGTTTCGCCCTGAGCGAAACCGAGCGCTCGGCCATCGAGCACGAGATGCACCACTACGAGGACCCGCGCGCGGCGTCCATCGAAGCCTTGAAGATCGTCCAGAAGGAACGCGGCTGGGTGCCGGACGGCGCCATCTACGCCATCGGCGAAGTGCTGGGCATTCCGGCCAGCGACGTCGAGGGCGTGGCCACTTTCTATAGCCAGATCTTCCGCCAGCCGGTCGGTCGCCACATCATCCGCGTGTGCGACAGCATGGTCTGCTACATCGGCGGCCATGAGTCGGTGGTCAGCCAGATCCAGAGCGAGCTGGGCATTGGCCTGGGCCAAACCACCGCCGACGGGCGCTTCACCCTGCTGCCCGTGTGCTGCCTGGGTAACTGCGACAAGGCCCCGGCGCTGATGATCGACGATGACACCTTTGGCGACGTGCAGCCCGCTGGCGTCTCCAAGCTGCTGGAGGGTTACGTATGACCATCACTTCCTTCGGCCCGGCCAACCGCATCGCGCGTTCGGCCGAAACCCACCCGCTGACCTGGCGCCTGCGTGACGACGGCGAGCCGGTCTGGCTGGCCGAGTACGAATCCAAGAACGGCTATGCGGCCGCACGCAAGGCGCTGGCAGACATGTCGGCCGACGACATCGTGCAGAGCGTCAAGGACTCCGGCCTCAAGGGCCGCGGCGGTGCGGGCTTCCCCACTGGCGTGAAGTGGGGCCTGATGCCCAAAGACGAATCCATGAACATCCGCTACCTGCTGTGCAACGCGGACGAAATGGAGCCGAATACCTGGAAGGACCGCATGCTGATGGAGCAACAGCCCCATCTGCTGGTCGAGGGCATGCTGATCAGCGCCCGCGCCCTGAAGGCCTACCGTGGCTACATCTTCCTGCGCGGCGAATACACCACCGCCGCGAAGAATCTCAACCGCGCCATCGACGAAGCCAAAGCCGCAGGCCTGCTGGGCAAGAACATCCTGGGCAGCGGTTTCGATTTCGAACTGTTCGTGCACACCGGTGCCGGGCGCTACATCTGCGGTGAAGAAACCGCACTGATCAACTCCCTCGAAGGCCGCCGCGCCAACCCACGTTCCAAGCCGCCCTTCCCTGCCGCCGTCGGCGTGTGGGGCAAGCCGACTTGCGTGAACAACGTCGAGACCCTGTGCAACGTACCGGCCATCGTCGCCAACGGCAACGACTGGTACAAGTCGCTGGCCCGAGAAGGCAGCGAAGACCACGGCACCAAGCTGATGGGCTTCTCCGGCAAGGTGAAGAACCCGGGCCTGTGGGAACTGCCATTCGGCGTCACCGCCCGCGAGCTGTTCGAAGACTACGCCGGCGGCATGCGCGATGGCTTCAAGCTCAAGTGCTGGCAGCCAGGCGGCGCCGGTACCGGTTTCCTGCTGCCAGAACACCTGGATGCGCAAATGTACGCCGGTGGCATCGCCAAGGTCGGCACCCGTATGGGTACTGGCCTGGCCATGGCGGTCGACGACAGCGTCAACATGGTTTCGCTGTTGCGCAACATGGAAGAGTTCTTCGCCCGCGAGTCGTGCGGCTGGTGCACCCCATGCCGTGATGGCCTTCCATGGAGCGTGAAGATGCTGCGCGCCCTGGAGAACGGCCAAGGCCGCGCCGAAGACATCGAGACCCTGCTGGGCCTGGTGAACTTCCTCGGCCCAGGCCGCACCTTCTGTGCTCACGCACCGGGTGCCGTGGAGCCTCTGGGCAGCGCCATCAAGTATTTCCGGTCCGAATTCGAGGCCGGTGTCGCGCCAGCAAGTGCTGCCGACACCCTGCGCCCGAGTTTGGCCAAGCCGATTGTGGTCGGCGCATAACAAGATGAAACGCGGGTGGTCAGTGCCACCCGCCGGCCTTGCAGGCGCACGCACGTTTGACGCGAGCCGCAGGCCCACCGATTTCCATTAGCCACGCCTGCTCACGCGGGCCAACGAAGAACTTTGAACCATGGCCACTATCCACGTAGACGGCAAAGCGCTCGAAGTCAACGGTGCAGACAACCTGTTACAGGCCTGTCTGTCACTCGGCCTCGACATCCCTTATTTCTGCTGGCACCCGGCGCTCGGAAGCGTCGGCGCATGCCGGCAATGTGCGGTCAAGCAGTACACCGACGAGAACGACACCCGTGGTCGTATCGTCATGTCCTGCATGACCCCTGCCTCCGACGGCACCTGGATCTCCATCGACGATGACGAGTCCAAGGCGTTCCGCGCCAGCGTCGTCGAATGGCTGATGACCAACCACCCGCACGACTGCCCAGTGTGCGAGGAAGGCGGTCACTGCCACCTGCAGGACATGACGGTGATGACCGGCCACAACGAGCGCCGCTACCGTTTCACCAAGCGTACCCACCAGAACCAGGACCTCGGCCCGTTCATCGCCCACGAGATGAACCGCTGCATCGCCTGCTATCGCTGCGTGCGCTACTACAAGGACTACGCCGGCGGCACCGACCTGGGCGTCTACGGCGCCCACGACAACGTGTACTTCGGTCGCGTTGAAGACGGTGTGCTGGAGAGCGAGTTCTCCGGCAACCTCACCGAGGTCTGCCCGACCGGTGTGTTCACCGACAAGACCCACTCCGAGCGCTACAACCGCAAGTGGGACATGCAGTTCGCCCCAAGCATCTGCCACGGTTGCTCCAGCGGCTGCAACATCAGCCCCGGTGAGCGCTACGGCGAACTGCGCCGCATCGAGAACCGCTTCAACGGCTCGGTGAACCAGTACTTCCTGTGCGACCGCGGCCGCTTCGGCTATGGCTACGTCAACCGCACCGACCGCCCACGCCAGCCGTTGCTCGCCGATGGCAGCAAGCTGAGCCTGGACGCCGCCCTGGACAAGGCCGCCGACCTGCTGCGCGGCCGTACCATCGTCGGTATCGGTTCGCCACGCGCCAGCCTGGAAAGCAACTACGGCCTGCGCGAGCTGGTCAGCGCCGACTACTTCTATTCGGGTATGGAAGCCGGTGAGCTGTCTCGCGTGCGCCTGGCCCTCAACGTGCTGAACAACAGCCCGCTGCCAGTGCCGACCCTGCGCGACATCGAAGACCACGACGCGGTGTTCGTACTGGGTGAAGACCTCACCCAAACCGCCGCCCGCGTTGCCCTGGCTGTGCGCCAGGCCACCAAGGGCAAGGCCGAAGCCATGGCCGCCGCCATGCGCGTTCAGCCGTGGCTCGACGCTGCCGTGAAGAACATCGGCCAGCACGCGCTGTACCCGCTGTTCATCGCTTCCCTGGCCGAGACCAAGCTGGACGACGTCGCCGAGGAGTGCGTACACGCCGCCCCCGCCGACCTCGCCCGCATCGGCTTCGCCGTCGCCCACGCCATCGACCCGAGCGCCCCAGCCGTCGAAGGCCTGGACGCCGAAGCCAAGGAGCTGGCCCAACGTATTGCCGATGCCCTGGTCGCTGCCCAGCGCCCGCTGGTCGTCGCCGGTACTTCGCTGGCCGACCCTGCGCTGATCGAAGCCGCCGCCAATATCGCCAAGTCCCTGAAGCTGCGCGAGAAGAACGGCTCGCTGAGCCTGGTGGTGCCCGAGGCCAACAGCCTCGGCCTGGCCATGATGGGTGGCGAGTCCGCCGATGCCGCGCTGGACCTGGTCATCAACGGCAAGGCCGATGCCATCGTGGTACTGGAGAACGACCTGTACGCCCGCCTGCCGGCCGCCAAAGTCGACGCTGCACTCGCCGCGGCCAAGGTGGTGATCGTCGCCGACCACTCCAAAACCCCCACCAGCGACCGCGCCCACCTGGTGCTGCCGGCGGCCTCGTTCGCCGAAGGCGATGGCACCCTGGTCAGCCAGGAAGGCCGCGCCCAGCGCTTCTTCCAGGTGTTCGACCCGCAGTACCTGGACAGCAGCATCCAGATCCACGAAGGCTGGCGCTGGATGCACGCCCTGCGTGCCACCCTGCTGAACAAGCCGGTCGACTGGACCCAGCTGGACCACGTCACCGGCGCCTGCGCCGAAGCCGCCCCGCAACTGGCCGGCATCGTCAACGCAGCACCTAGCGCTGCGTTCCGCATCAAGGGCATGAAGCTGGCCCGTGAGCCGCTGCGCTACTCCGGCCGTACCGCCATGCGCGCCAACATCAGCGTGCACGAGCCGCGTACCCCGCAAGACAAGGACACCGCGTTCGCCTTCTCCATGGAAGGCTACTCGGGCGCAGCCGAACCGCGCCAGCAGGTGCCGTTCGCCTGGTCGCCGGGCTGGAACTCGCCGCAGGCCTGGAACAAGTTCCAGGACGAAGTCGGTGGTCACCTGCGTGCAGGCGACCCAGGCGTGCGCCTGATCGAAACCCAGGGCGACAAGCTCGACTGGTTCACTGCCATTCCGGGCGCCTTCAACCCGGCCCGTGGCACCTGGACTGCCGTGCCGTTCTTCCACCTGTTCGGCAGCGAGGAAAGCTCCTCGCGCGCAGCACCGGTGCAAACGCGCATCCCGGCCGCCTACGTGGGCCTGGCCAAGTCCGAAGCCGACCGCCTGGGCGTCAACGACGGTGCCCTGCTCAGCCTGACCGTGGCCGGTGTGTCGCTGCGCCTGCCGCTGCGTATCAATGAGGAACTGGGCGCAGGCCTGGTCGCCCTGCCGAAAGGCCTGGCCGGCATCCCGCCTGCCATCTTCGGTGCCACCGTCGAAGGCCTGCAGGAGGCAGCACAATGAGCTGGTTCACCCCCGAAGTGATCGACGTGATCCTCACCGTGGTCCGGGCCATCGTGGTCCTGCTCGCGGTGGTGGTCTGCGGTGCGCTGCTCAGCTTCGTCGAACGTCGCCTGCTGGGCTGGTGGCAGGACCGCTACGGTCCAAACCGCGTGGGCCCGTTCGGTATGTTCCAGATCGCAGCCGACATGCTGAAGATGTTCTTCAAGGAAGACTGGAACCCACCCTTCGTCGACCGCATGATCTTCACCCTGGCGCCGGTCGTGGCCATGAGTGCCCTGCTGATCGCCTTCGTGGTCATCCCGATCACCCCGCTGTGGGGCGTCGCCGACCTGAACATCGGCCTGCTGTTCTTCTTCGCCATGGCCGGTCTGTCGGTCTACGCCGTGCTGTTCGCTGGCTGGGCGTCGAACAACAAGTACGCCCTGCTCGGCAGCCTGCGGGCCTCGGCGCAGACCGTGTCGTACGAAGTGTTCCTGGGCCTGGCGCTGATGGGCGTGGTGGTGCAGGTGGGCTCGTTCAACATGCGCGACATCGTTGAATACCAGGCCCAGAACCTGTGGTTCATCATTCCGCAGTTCTTCGGCTTCTGCACCTTCTTCATCGCTGGCGTCGCCGTGACCCACCGTCACCCGTTCGACCAGCCGGAAGCGGAACAAGAACTGGCCGACGGCTACCACATCGAATACGCCGGCATGAAATGGGGCATGTTCTTCGTGGGTGAGTACATCGGCATCATCCTGATCTCGGCGCTGCTGGTCACCCTGTTCTTCGGCGGCTGGCACGGTCCGTTCGACCTGCTGCCACAGGTGCCCTTCCTGTGGTTCGCACTGAAGACCGCGTTCTTCATCATGCTGTTCATCCTGCTGCGCGCCTCGATCCCGCGCCCACGCTATGACCAGGTGATGGACTTCAGCTGGAAGTTCTGCCTGCCGCTGACCCTGATCAATTTGCTGGTGACCGCTGCGGTTGTGCTTTACAACATGCCAGCCGTCGCGGCCCAGTGAGGATTTGACCCATGTTCAAATATATCGGCGACATCGTTAAGGGCACCGGCACCCAGCTGCGCAGCCTGGTAATGGTGTTCTCCCACGGGTTCCGCAAGCGCGACACCCTGCAATACCCCGAAGAGCCCGTGTACCTGCCGCCGCGCTACCGCGGCCGCATCGTCCTCACCCGCGACCCCGACGGCGAGGAGCGCTGCGTTGCGTGCAACCTCTGCGCGGTGGCCTGCCCGGTCGGCTGCATCTCGCTGCAGAAGGCAGAGACCGAGGACGGCCGCTGGTACCCGGAGTTCTTCCGCATCAACTTCTCGCGTTGCATTTTCTGCGGCCTGTGTGAAGAAGCGTGCCCGACCACCGCGATCCAGCTGACTCCAGATTTCGAAATGGCCGAGTTCAAGCGTCAGGACCTGGTGTACGAGAAGGAAGACCTCCTGATCTCCGGCCCCGGCAAGAACCCTGACTACAACTTCTACCGTGTTGCGGGTATGGCCATCGCTGGCAAGCCGAAAGGCTCTGCGCAGAACGAAGCCGAGCCGATCAACGTGAAGAGCTTGCTCCCATAAGGACAGAAAGATGGAATTCGCTTTCTACTTCGCATCCGGGATCGCCGTGGTCTCCACCCTTCGGGTGGTGACCGGCACCAACCCCGTGCACGCCTTGCTTTACCTGATCATTTCGCTGATTTCCGTGGCCATGATCTTCTTCGCCCTGGGTGCGCCGTTCGCCGGCGCCCTGGAAGTGATCGCCTACGCTGGCGCCATCATGGTGCTGTTCGTCTTCGTGGTGATGATGCTCAACCTCGGGCCGGCCTCGGTCGCCCAGGAACGTGGCTGGCTCAAGCCAGGCATCTGGGCGGGGCCGGTGATCCTGGCTTCGCTGTTGCTGCTGGAGCTGCTGTACGTGCTGTTCGTCGCCCCGAGCGGCGCTGGCATCAGCGGTACCACCGTAGGCCCCAAGGAAGTAGGTATCAGCCTGTTCGGCCCGTACCTGCTGGTGGTCGAACTGGCGTCGATGCTGCTGCTCGCTGCGGCCGTCACCGCCTTCCACCTGGGCCGCAACGAGGCGAAGGAGTAAATCATGGGTGCTATCCCTCTCGAGCATGGTCTGGCGGTCGCCGGCATCCTGTTCTGCTTAGGTCTGGTTGGCCTGATGGTCCGCCGCAACATCCTCTTCGTGCTCATGAGCCTGGAAGTCATGATGAACGCCTCTGCCCTGGCGTTCGTCGTCGCCGGTGCCCGTTGGGTGCAGCCCGACGGCCAGGTGATGTTCATCCTGGTCATCAGCCTGGCAGCCGCCGAGGCCAGCATTGGCCTGGCGATCCTGCTGCAGCTGTATCGCCGCTTCCACACTCTCGACATCGATGCTGCCAGTGAGATGCGCGGATGAACCTTCTCTTCCTGACTTTCGTCTTCCCCCTGATCGGCTTCCTGCTGCTGTCGTTCTCGCGCGGGCGGTTCTCGGAGAACCTCTCGGCGCTGATCGGCGTGGGCTCGATCGGCCTCTCGGCCGCCACGGCCGCCTATGTCATCTGGCAGTTCAACGTCGCCCCGCCTGAAGGTGGCGCGTACAGCCAACTGCTGTGGCAGTGGATGTCGGTAGACGGCTTCGCGCCGAACTTCACCCTGTACCTGGATGGCCTGTCGGTCACCATGCTTAACTTGCGAGAGCAGGTGCGACTGCCCCAACTGGCCAGTTGCTTTCTGCATACGCAGATTGAACTGGTCGCGCAGCAAGCCGAGCAGTTGCTCATTCAGTTGCTGTGCCGATTTTTCACGAAGTTCATTCGCTTTCATCACATCACCGTCCGCTTAACAAAGGAGGTGGCGAGAGGCAGCTTTGCAGCGGCCAGGGCGAAAGCT
This sequence comes from Pseudomonas sp. NPDC089554, assembly GCF_050280645.1. Classification (NCBI taxonomy): domain Bacteria; kingdom Pseudomonadati; phylum Pseudomonadota; class Gammaproteobacteria; order Pseudomonadales; family Pseudomonadaceae; genus Pseudomonas; species Pseudomonas sp. NPDC089554. The sequence goes on along the minus strand of NZ_JBNNVR010000134.1, from coordinate 493 downwards.
TCGCGCGCCAGCTCTTCAGAAACACCCTCGATCTCGTACAGGACTTTGCCTGGCTGGATCTGGGCAACCCAGTACTCCACGGAACCCTTACCTTTACCCATACGAACCTCGAGAGGCTTCTTGGTAACCGGCTTGTCCGGGAATACACGGATCCAGATCTTGCCGCCACGTTTTACGTGACGAGTCAGGGCACGACGTGCCGACTCGATCTGGCGGGCGGTGAGGCGACCGCGAGCAACAGCTTTCAGGGCGAACTCGCCGAAGCTGACCTTGCTACCGCGCAGGGCCAGACCACGGTTGTGGCCAGTCATCTGCTTGCGGAATTTTGTACGCTTTGGTTGCAACATTTGGCGTACCCCTTACTTAGCAGCTTTTTTACGAGGCGCTGGTGCTTGAGGTGCAGGCCTGGCGGGCCACCCGTGCGCCGGTCGTGCCACCGCTCGCCCAGGGGCGCAGCACATATTCACGGGGCAGGCTCATGACCGTAGAGGGC
>NZ_JBNNVR010000133.1:0-10244 GCF_050280645.1 Pseudomonas sp. NPDC089554 | reverse complement strand
AGCTTGCCACGTACGGGTTGGTGCCCTGGCAGGCGGCCAGGGCGAAGGGAAGCAGGGCCAGGCACAGCAGACGGTATGGCATGTGTTCCTCCCGACAGGCGGGGTCAGCGGGGTCGGCAGACCCAATGCAGGTAGCGCCCCAGCCCGGCGAAGCTCGGGTGGCGGCGGTGGGCCAGTTCCATCTCCAGCAGGTCGAGCAGCTCGGCCTTGTCCTGGAACTCCTTGGGCATGTAGTCGTGGAACACCCTGACCCCACTTTCACTTTCGACCTGCCACAAGCCTTCAAGTTGCGCCTTGAGTTCACGCGGATCAAGCGGTTTCTGCGGCGTCAGGCTTTGCTTCTCGCCGGCCAGCTTGTCGCTGCGCAGCTTGCGGAAGTGGCCCTTGAGCAGGTTGCGGTACACCAGCGCATCACGGTTGTAGAACGCCAGCGACAACCAGCCGCCGGGCGCGGTCAGCTGGTGCAGCACCGGCAGGATGCTTTCCGGCTCGGCCAGCCATTCAAGCACGGCGTGGCACAGCACCACATCGAACGGCTCGGTGAGTTGGCCGAGCAGTTCCTGCCAGGGGGCCTGGATGAACGTGGCCTGTTGCCCGGCCTCGGCAAAGCGTGCACGTGCGCCGTCGAGCATGGGCGCTGCGGGTTCGGCCAGGGTCAGCTGGTGGCCGCGCTCGGCCAGCCACAGCGCCATATGGCCCAGGCCGGCGCCGATGTCGAGGATGCGCAGGGGGCGGTCGGGGAGGGTTTCGGCGAGGTCGGCCTGTAGCACGGCCAGGCGAATCGCGCCTTTGGCGCCGCCGTAGATCTTCTCGGCGAAGCGGCTGGCCAGTTCATCGAAGTGACGGTCGTTCATTTGGCGAAGCGCCTTTCGCTGTCGGCAAGCTTGGCCCGCACCACTTGTTCCAGGTCCAGGCCCAGTTCGCTGCACAGCAACAACAGGTACAGCACCACGTCGCCGACTTCCTGGCCGGCATGGGCGAGCTGTTCGGCGCGCAGTTGGCGCGACTGGTCTTCGCTCAGCCACTGGAAGATTTCCACCAGCTCGGCCATTTCCACACTGGCGGCCATGGCCAGGTTCTTCGGGCTGTGGAAGCCGCGCCAGTCGTTGTTGTCGCGGATGCGGTGCAGGCGTTCGGTCAGTTCTTGCAGGTTCATCGGGGGCTCTCCTTCTGGCGCATAGCTTCGGCGGCGCGAGGGAGCAAAGCAAGTGAATTGCAGGTGCGCTACAGCGTGCGCCAGGTGCCCGACATATGCAGCAGGCTGCCGTGCCCTTGCAGGCTCAGCTGCCCTTGTGCGCCTACCCCGCTGGCGTTCAGGACGACCTCCGAGGGCAGGCGCACCGGCTTGTGGAAGTCCACGGCAAACTCAAAACCCGCGACTGGCAGGTGCCCACGCAAGGCCGCCAGTGCCATGGCCTTGCTCCACATGCCATGGGCGATCGCCTTGGGGAAACCGAACAGGCGGGCACTGGCGGCGCTCAGGTGGATGGGGTTGTAGTCGCCGCAGACATTGGCGTAGCGCCTGCCGATATCACTGTCGGCGTACCAGCGCGTCACCTCTGGCAGTACCTGTTGTTCAGCGTCTGCTTGCTCGGCGCCCTGGCCTTCGAGCTTCAAGCCACGCACCAGCATGCGGCTGGTTTCGCGCCAGAGTACGCCCAGGCCATCCTCGGCCTCGGTCACCAGGTCGAAGGTGCCGCCTTTGGCATGGGGTTGCAGGTTGTTGGCCTGCACGGTGAAACGCAGGCCATCGACGCCACCCAGCGGGCGCAGCACCTGCACGCTGTTGTGCAGGTGCACCAGGCCAAGCAGTGGGAAGGGGAAGTCGCGGTCGGTGAGCAATTGCAGTTGCAGGGTGAATGCCATCACGTGAGGGTAGGTGGGCGGCAGGCGGCCATCGTCGGTGAAGTGGCAGAGCCTGCGGTAGGCCGCCAGGTTGGCTGCGTCGACCCGCAGGAAGCAGCGCAGGCCCTGCGCGGGCAAGGTGCTGCCGGTGATCTTGCGCTTGCCCAGCGCACGCAGGTAAAGGCTGGCGCGCGAGTCGGGGCTGTGCAGTTCCTGGAAGGCTCGGCTCATGCTCAGGCCCCCATCAGTGCTTGGCCGCAGACCCGCAACGCCTGGCCGCTGACCGCGCCGCTGCCCGGCTGGCTGAGCCAGGCGATGGCCTCGGCGACGTCCTGTGGACGCCCGCCCTGGCCCAGGGAACTCAGGCGCCGCCCGGCCTCGCGCAGGCCCATGGGCATGGCGGCGGTCATATGGGTTTCGATAAAGCCCGGTGCCACGGCGTTGATGCTGGCGCCGCGCTCGGCCAGGCGCGGTTTCCAGGCCTGGGCGAAGCCGATCAGCCCGGCCTTGCTTGCGGCGTAGTTGGCCTGGCCACGGTTGCCAGCGATGCCGCTGACCGAGGCCAACAGGGTGATGCGCGCATCCTGGCCCAGCCTGCCGGCGTCGAACAGCGCCTGGGTCAGTACCTGCGGGGCCTTGAGGTTTACCGCCATGACCGCGTCCCAGTATTCCGGGGTCATGTTGGCCAGGGTCTTGTCGCGGGTGATACCGGCGTTGTGCACTACGATGTCGATGCCGTCGGGCAGCGCTTCGAGCAGCTGCGCCGAGGCGTCGTTGGCGCAGATATCCAGGGCCAGGGCATGGCCGCCCAGGCGCGCGGCGAGGGCGTCGAGGTCTTTTTGTGCGGGAGGGACGTCCAGCAGGATCACCTCGGCGCCATCGCGGGCCAGGGTTTCGGCAATGGCTGCGCCGATGCCGCGGGCGGCGCCGGTCACCAGGGCGCGGCGACCGGCCAGTGGGCGGGTCCAGTCCGCCACTTGGGCAGTGCAAGCCTCAAGACGCAAAACCTGGCCCGAGATGAACGCGCTCTTGGGCGAGAGGAAGAAGCGCAGCGCACCTTCGAGCTGGTTTTCCGCGCCTTGGTCGACATACAGCAGCTGCGCCGTGGCGCCATTGCGCAGCTCCTTGGCCAGCGAGCGGCTGAAGCCTTCAAGGGCGCGTTGCGCCACGCTGGCCTGGGCATCTTCCAGTGCTTGCGGTGCCCGTCCGAGGACCACCACCTTGGCGCAGTTGGCCAGGCTTCGCAGCAGCGGCTGGAAGAATTCGCGCAACTGCTTGAGCTGGTCGCTGTCGGACAAGTGACTGGCATCGAACACCACCGCCTTGAGCTTGGGCCCCAGCCCGGCCACCCAGGCGGGGGACTGCAAGCCTTCGCTGGCGAAGCTGTAGGATTCGTCGGTAAGGGCAGGGGCGAAGCTTTCGACGGCGCTTGCCAGCGGCCCGCCACCCAGCACCAGGGCACCCTCCACCGGGCGCAGGCGACCGGCCTGCCAGCGCTCCAGCGGGGCCGGGCGCGGCAGGCCGAGTGCGTCTACCAGGCGACGGCCGAGGTTGGAGTTGGCAAAACCGAGGTAGCGATCGCTCATGTGTGGGGTCTCCCTGAAGGCAAGCATGCAAGTGTGGACCAACTTTATGGCAAGGTCGTTCGAATGGGCTAAAAACACCTAGGCTGTAGCGGTGGTAGTAGCCCGAAATAGCTGCTTCCACGAAATTGTTGCTTGATTTGTTCAAGGAGAACCCTGCGTATGCGTTCCATCCGCCGTGTCGCGATTCTGGGCGGCAACCGAATCCCCTTCGCCCGCTCCAACGGTGCCTACGCCACGGCGAGTAACCAGGCGATGCTCACCGCCGCACTCGAAGGCTTGGTCGAACGCTACCGCCTGCACGGCCTGCGCCTGGGCGAGGTGGCTGCCGGCACGGTGCTCAAGCACGCCCGCGACATGAACCTGACCCGCGAATGCGTGCTGGGCTCGCGGTTGTCGCCGCAGACCCCAGCCTACGATATCCAGCAAGCCTGTGGCACGGGCCTGGAGGCGGCGTTGCTGGTGGCCAACAAGATCGCCCTGGGGCAGATCGACAGCGGTATTGCCGGTGGCGTCGACACCACCTCCGACGCCCCCATCGGGGTCAACGAAGGCTTGCGCCGGCTGTTGCTGGAGGCCAACCGTGGCAAGCGCCTGGGCGAGCGCCTCAAGCCGTTCCTCAAGCTGCGCCCGCATCACCTCAAGCCTGAGTTTCCGCGCAATGGCGAGCCACGCACGGGACTGTCGATGGGCGAGCATTGCGAGCAGATGGCAAAAACCTGGGGCATCGAACGGGTTGCCCAGGACGAGCTGACGCTGCTCAGCCACCATCACCTGGCCGCTTCCTACATCGAGGGCTGGCACGACGACTTGCTTACCCCCTACCTGGGCCTCACCCGCGACAACAACCTGCGCCCCGACTTGACCCCGGAGCAGTTGGCCAAGCTCAAGCCGGTATTCGACCGCAGCGCCCAGGGCACCATGACCGCTGGCAACTCCACCCCCCTCACCGATGGCGCCTCGCTGGTGCTGCTGGGCAGCGACGCCTGGGCCGAGCAGCGCGGGCTATCGGTGCTGGCCTACCTGGTGGATGGCGAAGCGGCAGCGGTGGACTTCGTCAAAGGCCAGGAGGGCCTGCTGATGGCGCCGGTGTACGCGGTGCCGCGCCTGCTGGCGCGCAATGGCCTGACCCTGCAGGACTTCGACTACTACGAAATCCACGAAGCCTTCGCCGCTCAGGTGCTATGCACCCTCAAGGCCTGGGAAGACGACGACTACTGCCGCACGCGCCTGGGCCTGGACGGCGCATTGGGCTCGATTGACCGCAGCAAGCTCAACGTCAAGGGCAGTTCGCTGGCCGCAGGTCACCCGTTTGCTGCCACGGGCGGTCGCATTCTGGCGAACATGGCCAAGCTGCTGGCCAAGGCCGGCAAGGGGCGTGGGCTGATTTCGATCTGCGCGGCAGGCGGGCAGGGCGTGACGGCGATCGTCGAGCGCTGAGTACGCCTGCAAAGCTGGTAGGCTTGCCAGGCCACGCACAAGAACATACGCCGCATGCCGAGCCACGAGCCGATCAGCCCACCCCGCGCCATCCCCGACCTGGACCACCTGCCCAGGCCGCTCTATGCCCGCGCCGAAAGCCTCGGCGCGGGCTCCTGGACCCCACGCCACCGCCACGACTGGGTGCAGTTCTCCTATGCGATCAGCGGCGTGCTTGGCGTCTTCACCAGTGAAGGCAACTACTTCGCCCCGCCGCAGTGGGGCGTGTGGATTCCCGCAGGTACCGGGCACGAAGTGGTGTCTTCGATGCAGGCGGAAATGCGCAGCCTTTATGTGCGGCGTGATGCCTGCCAGTGGGCGCCAGACCATTGCCGGGTGCTGGAGGTGACGCCGCTGGCCCGCGAGCTGATCAAGCAATTTTGCCTGCTGCCGGTGCACTACCCGGAAGGCGACAGCGCCGAGGCGCGGTTGGTGGCGGTGTTGCTCGACCAGTTGCGGGCCTTGCCGGAGGTGGGGTTCTCCTTGCCGCTACCGCGCCATGCGGGCTTGCTCAGGCTGTGCAACCAGTTGATCGCGGCGCCCGACCAGCCGCAGACCCTGCAGCAATGGGCGCTGCAGCTGGAGTGTTCGGAGAAGACCTTGATGCGCCTGTTCCAGCGCGAGACGGGCTTGAGTTTTCGCAACTGGCGCCAGCGCATGCGCTTGCTGTCGTCGCTGGTGGTGCTGGAGGCGGGGCAGAGCGTGACCGAGGCGGCGTTGGCCTGTGGCTATGATTCCACCTCGGCGTACATTGCGGCGTTCAAGCAGTTGTTTGGTTCGACGCCGGGGGAGCTTAGATTCTGAGTTGATGTAGGCGCTCCCACAGGGCGACGTTGGATCAGGTACGGAACCTACGCACCAACGCATCCAGCTCATTGGACAACCCCGCCAGGCTCTCGGAGTCCTGCCGCGCCGCCTGGGCCAGCTCGGCCACCAACTGCGCATCGCCATGGATCTGGCTGATATGCCGGTTGATGTCCTCGGCCACCTGGTGCTGCTCCTCGGCGGCCGTGGCGATCTGGGTGTTCATGTCGCGAATCACATCCACCGACTCGCGAATCTGCCCGAAGCTGTCACGCGCCAGGCCGATACGGCTGACCGACTGTTGCGACACTTCGATACTGGCGTGCATCTGCTCGGCCACCTGCGAGGTACGGCTGGCCAGGTTGCCCAGCAGGCCATCGATTTCTGCGGTGGAGTCGGCGGTGCGCTTGGCCAAGGCCCTTACCTCGTCGGCCACCACGGCGAAACCACGGCCTTGCTCACCCGCGCGGGCTGCTTCGATGGCGGCGTTGAGCGCCAGAAGGTTGGTCTGCTCGGCGATCGAGCGGATGGTGCCGAGAATCGACTGGATGGCCGTGCTGTCGCGCTCCAGTTGCTGGATCGACAGGGCCGACTGCTCGATCTCCTGGCTCAGGCGGTCGACGCTCTGCACCGCCGCATCGATCTGCCGCTGGCCGTCGCGGGCCTGTTGTTGGCCACTGTCGGCCGACTGCGCGGCCTGGCTGCAGGAACGGGCCACTTCGTTGGCGGTGGCGACCATTTCATGGAAGGCGGTAGAGACCATGTCCACTGCCTCGCGCTGGCGCCCGGCCGCTTCGGCCATGTCGCCGGAAACCCGGGTGGAGCTGGCCGAGGTGCTGAGGATCTGCCCGGCGGCACCGCCGATGTGCTGGATCAGGCTGCGAATGGCGCCGAGGAACTGGTTGAACCAGTTGGCCAGTTGAGCGGTTTCGTCGCGGCCACGCACTTGCAGGTTGCGTGTCAGGTCGCCCTCGCCCTGGGCGATATCCTCCAGGCCGCTGGTGACGCTGTTGATCGGGCGCACGATCAGCTTGGCGAAGGCGGCGCCGACCCCGGCGAACATCGCTGCGAGCACCAAGGCGATGGTGCCGATCAGCCAGGTCAGGCGGGTGGTGTTCTGCATCACTTCGTCCTGGCGGATCAGGCCGATGAAGGTCCAGCCCAGGCGTTCGTCCGGGTACAGGTTGGCCATGTAGCGCTCGCCGTTGAGTTCCACTTCGGCCAGGCCCTTGCCGGCCTTGGCAAGCTCGGCGTAGCCACCGCCGAAGCTCTCCAGCTGCTTGAAGTTGTGGCTGGCATCACGCGGGTCGACCATCACGTTGCCGTTGTTTTCCATCAGGATCAGGTAGCCGCTTTCGCCGATCTTGATCTGCTTGACGATTTCGGTGAGGCCCTTGAGGGAAACGTCGATGTTGACCACGCCGCCGGGGTTGCCGAGCTGGTTGGCCACCGCGCGCACGGTGCTGACCAGCACCGCGTCGTCGCCGGCCCAGTAGTAGGGCGCGGTGCGCAGGGTTTTGCCAGGGTTGGCCATGGCCAGCTGGTACCAGGGGCGGGTGCGGGGGTCGTAGTTGGCCATCTTCGGGTCGCCGGGCCAGAAGGCATAGCCGCCGTCACTTACGCCGTAGGACACGTAGGCGTAGTCCGGGTGGCTCTGGGCCAGGCGCGTGAACAGCTCGCCGAGTGCCTTGTCCTGGGGGCCGGGCTGGATCTGCTCGGCATTGGCCGAGAGGTGCTTCTTAACGTCACCGCCGGTGGCCGCCACCAAAGGTTGGCTGGCAAGGTAGTCGACGTTCTGCGAGATACCCTGGAAGAACAGGTTCATCGCATTGCCCACCTGGCGGATTTCCCGGCTGCTGCCGTCCAGGAAGCCCTCGCGCGCTTCGCTGCGCAGGTTGAGGACCACCAGCGTGGCCACGAGGATGATGGGCAGGCCGGCGATCACGGCGAAGGCCCAAGTCAGTTTTTGCTTGATGTTCATCCACGCTCCCGGATTGTTCTTGTGCGTTTGGCAGGTTGGTATACCAAGCCATCGGCAGCCGGGAAGGTTTATTGAATGAACAGTGTGTCTATCGGATGAAATGTTGCGTGCGACGTTTCAGTGGTGGCCGAAGGTTTTTTCCAACGCCATCACGATTTTTTTACATAAGGGTGTTTATCTTCGCACCCACGTTGGGGAGTAGCCTGCTTTAGATCTCTGATCTAGAGCGTTCGCGTCAACATTCTCGGCAACATGCCGTGGCGCGAACACCTCTGGTTGGCGAGACCAGCGACCTATCCATGCCTCAGGTCGGGCGCGTGGATGCGTCGCTGTCTCATAGCCCGACCGGAAGATAACCGTGAGTCCGATTTCTCTCATCTTCTTGGCCTTGGCCATGTCTACCGATGCCTTCGCTGCTGCAATTGGCAAAGGCTCATCGTTGAATAAACCCCGTTTCAGCGAGGCGCTTCGCACCGGCCTTATCTTCGGCGTTATCGAAGCCATCACGCCCATCGTGGGATGGGGCATGGGTCGGGTCGCCAGCCAGTTCGTGGAAAGCTGGGACCATTGGATCGCCTTTACCTTGCTGCTGGTGCTGGGCCTGCACATGATCTACAACGGCGTGAAGCAGGAGGGCGAGGAAGAGGCCAAACCGGATTCGCATTCGTTCTTCATCCTGGCCGTTACCGCTGTGGCCACCAGTATCGACGCCCTGGCAGTCGGGATCGGCCTTGCGTTCATCGACGTGAACATACTGGTGGCCGCCGCTGCGATCGGTATCGCCACCACGGTCATGGTAACGATTGGCGTCATGCTTGGCCGCGTATTGGGGGTGATCGTCGGCAAACGTGCCGAGATACTCGGTGGGGTGGTGTTGATGCTGATTGGCGCGACCATCCTGTACGAGCACCTGACGGCGGTTTCCTAAGCCATGGACAAGTCATTGAGTGACATCGGCAGGGGCGCTGTGCCTCTGCGTCGGGTGCTGAAGCGGGTTGCTTTCTCCATTGCCGGCCTCGTGCTTGCCGCCGCAGGGTTCTTTTCCTGGCAATCGTTCTACCCGGTTCAAGCGGCCAATGGTTGGAGCTACCGCGTACTGCATGAGCAAGTACCTAAAGCCGCATCGCTGGCGATGCTGAGCGACGGCGCGATCCTGGTCAGCCAGGAGTTGCGCGAAGGCCGAGGCAGTATCGTGCGCATAGACGGGCCGGGGGAGCGCCACGAGGTGCTGGGAGGCCTGAGCAAACCCGATGGTTTGATCGCTGCGCGGGGCGGTTGGGTGTTCAGCCAGGAGGTCGCCGACAAACCCGTGATGTTCCTGGACGACGGTGTCGTCACGCCACTGTTCGAGGGTTCCGGTGTGCAGGGGCTATGGGACGACGGCGAGAATTTGTACGCCATCGAGGACAGGAAGCACATCGGCCGGCTGTTGCGCTACAACTGGCAGAGCCAGTCCGTCACGGTGGTGCGCGATAACCTGGATGAGGCGGAGTCGATTACCCGCTGCCCCGACGGCCGGATGCTCTACACCAAGAAGGCGCAAGGGGTCGTGCGTGTCCTGGCGCAGGATCGTAGCGATCCCGTGCTGATTGGTGGGCTCAATCAGCCGACCTTCCTGCGTTGTGATGAGCGGGGTTTGTGGATCAATGAAGACTCCACGCACAGGGCGCGTCTATTGCTGATCACACCCCAGGGCAAGCAGCAAACGATTCTCTCGTTTCTCAAGGCGCCGCAGGCCGTGATCGCAACGGGCAATGGCAGCTATCTGGTGGCAGAAGGGGGGAGGGACCGAGTGCTTGAGCTGACTCCGTCCGACTCCACGCCTAGATAAGTGCCAGGCCAATGGCTCAGCGGGTGCTTAGGTTTCAGTGGCAGCACTCGCCGCCGTTGGCCAGGTCCTTGAGGATCGGGCAATCCGGGCGGTCGTCGCCCTGGCAGTGGGCGACCAGGTCGCCCAAGGTGTCGCGCAGGCTTACCAGTTCCTCGATGCGCTTGTTCAGCTCATCGATATGCTGCATGGCCAGCGCCTTCACATCGGCGCTGGCGCGGCCACGGTCCTGCCACAAGGTGAGCAGCCGGGCCACCTCGTCCAGGGAAAACCCCAGGTCGCGGGAGCGCTTGATGAACGCCAGGCTGTGCAGGTCTTGCGTGCTGTACAAGCGATAGCCGCTGTCGCTGCGGGTTGCGGGTTTGAGCAGGCCGATGGACTCGTAGTAGCGGATCATCTTGGCGCTGAGCCCACTGCGCCGGGCAGCCTGGCCGATGTTCATGGAGCCTCCTTGGAGGGAATGCCGGTGGGTGTCCAGGTTTTCAACAGCAGCGCATTGCTCACCACGCTGACACTGGACAGCGCCATGGCGGCGCCGGCCAGCACTGGGTTGAGCAAGCCGAACGCGGCCAGGGGAATACCGACCAGGTTGTAGATGAATGCCCAGAACAAGTTTCGGCATAGGCCCTCCCCGAGCGGGTGCATGGGTTGATTCTGCGCGGCATCTTCCTGTGCCGCCCGCAGGAGATCCAGTGGTTCTACCAGGAAGGCGCCAGCCGCCTGT
>NZ_JBNNVR010000132.1:0-10250 GCF_050280645.1 Pseudomonas sp. NPDC089554 | reverse complement strand
GAAACCGTCGCCGAGCTGGTCGATGGGGTCAGCAAGCTGACCCAGATGAACTTCATGCCGATGAACGCCGAGGGGAAACCGGCGATCACCAGCAGCATGGCGTTGCGGAACACGTGGCCGTATAGCACCCGTGGGCGGCTCAGGCCCTTGGCCTTGGCGGTGACCACGTATTGCTTGTTGATCTCGTCGAGGAAGCTGTTCTTGGTCAGCAGGGTCATGGTGGCGAAGTTGCCGATCACCAGGGCGGTGATGGGCAGCACCAGGTGCCAGAAGTAGTCGAGGATCTTGCCGGTGGCGGACAACTCCTCGAAGTTGTTCGAGGTCAGGCCCCGTAGCGGGAACCAATCGAAGTAGCTGCCGCCGGCGAACAGCACGATCAGCAGGATGGCGAACAGGAAGGCGGGGATGGCGTAGCCGACGATGATCGCCGAGCTGGTCCAGACGTCGAAGTGGCTGCCGTGGCGCACCGCCTTGGCGATGCCTAACGGAATCGACACCAGGTACATGATTAGCGTGCTCCACAGCCCCAGCGAGATCGACACCGGCAGCTTCTCGGCGATCAGGTCGATGACCTTGGCGTCGCGGAAGAAACTGTCGCCGAAGTCCAGCTGGGCGTAGTTCTTGACCATGATCCACAGGCGCTCGGGCGCTGACTTGTCGAAGCCGTACATGCGCTCGATCTCGGCGATCAGGGCCGGGTCCAGGCCTTGTGCGCCGCGGTAGTTGGAGCCCGCCACCGAGACCTCGGCGCCGCCACCGGCAATGCGGCTGGTGGCACCCTCGAAGCCTTCGAGCTTGGCGATCATCTGCTCCACCGGCCCGCCAGGCGCGGCCTGGACGATGATGAAGTTGATAATGAGGATGCCGAACAGCGTCGGGATGATCAGCAGCAGGCGCCGCAGGATGTAAGCCAGCATGTCAGTTCGCCTCGTCCTGGGCTGGCGTGGCTGGCTCGCTCACCGCAGGGGTGACGTCGGGCTTGATCCACCAGGTGTTGATGCCGATGTCGTACTTGGGGGAGACCTTCGGGTGGCCGATGTGGTTCCAATAGGCGACGCGCCAGGTCTTGATGTGCCAGTTGGGGATCACGTAGTAGCCCCACAGCAGCACGCGGTCCAGGGCACGGGTGTGGGCGACCAGGCTCTGGCGCGAGTCGGCGTTGATCAACTGCTCCACCAACTGGTCGACGGCCGGGTCGCGCAGGCCCATGTAGTTGCGGCTGCCGGACTTGTCGGCGGCGGTGGTGGTCCAGAACTCACGCTGCTCGTTGCCGGGCGAGTTGGATTGCGGGAAGTTGCCGACGATCATGTCGAAGTCGCGCGAGCGCAGGCGGGTGATGTACTGGGACACATCCACACGGCGCAGGGTCAGCTCGATACCGAGGTCGGCGAGGTTGCGCTTGAACGGCAGCAGCACCCGCTCGAACTCGGGCTGGGCCAGCAGGAACTCGATGGCCACCGGCTTGCCCTGGGCGTCGACCATCTTGTCGTCGACGATTTTCCAACCCGCGTCCTGCAATAGGCGGTAGGCCTTGCGCTGCTGGTCGCGGATCATGCCGCTGGCGTCGCTGACCGGGTTGTGGAATGCCTCGGTGAACACCTGCTCGGGAATCTGCCCGCGCAGCGGTTCGAGGATCTTCAGCTCATCGGGTGTCGGCAGGCCGGTAGCTGCCATTTCGGAGTTGTCGAAGTAGCTGTCGGTGCGGGTGTAGGCGCCGCTGAACAGCTGCTTGTTGGTCCACTCGTAGTCCAGCAGCAGGCTCAGCGCCTGGCGTACGCGCACGTCCTGGAACACCGGGCGGCGCAGGTTGAAGATGAAGCCCTGCATGCCGGTGGGGTTGCCGTTGAGGATCTCTTCCTTGATCAGGCGGCCTTCGCGTACTGCTGGCACGTTATAGGCATTGGCCCAGTTCTTCGCGGCCATCTCCTGCCAGAAGTCGAACTGGCCGGCCTTGAGGGCTTCGAGGGCGACGGTGTTGTCGCGGAAGGCGTCGTAGCTCATTACGTCGAAGTTGTACATGCCGCGGTTGACCGCTAGGTCCTTGCCCCAGTAGTCCTTGACCCGCTCGAAGCGGATCGAGCGCCCGGCCTTGACCTCGCCGATGCGGTAGGGGCCGCTGCCCAGCGGCACTTCCAGGCTGCCACGGGTGAAGTCGCGGCCTTCCCACCAGTGCTTGGGCAGCACTGGCAACTGGCCGAGGATCAGCGGCAGCTCGCGGTTGTTCTTGTGCTTGAACTTGAACAAGACGGTGAGCGGGTTTTCCGCCACCACCTCTGCGACGTCGCCATAGTAGCCGCGGTACAGCGGGGCGCCTTTCTCGATAAGGGTGTTGAAGGTGAACACCACATCATCCGCGCGCATCGGGTGGCCGTCGTGGAAGCGCGCCTCGGGGCGCAGGTAGAAGCGTACCCAGGCGTTGTCGGGGGCCTTTTCGATCTTGCTGGCGACCAGGCCGTATTCGGTGAACGGCTCGTCCAGGCTGTGGCGCGTCAGGGTGTCGTAGATCAGGCCGATGTCGTCGGGCGGCACGCCCTTGCTGATATAGGGGTTGAGGCTGTCGAAACTGCCGTACAGCGACTGGCGGAAGGTGCCGCCCTTGGGCGCGTCGGGGTTGGCGTAGTCGAAGTGCTTGAAGTTCGCCGGGTACTTGGGCGGCTCGTCGTAGAGCGTCAGGGCGTGTTGCGGCGCGGCCAACGCGGGCAGGCTCAGGCAGGCGAACAGCAGGCCTGCGGCCAGGCGGTGCAGTGGCATCATTTGGCTTTCTCCGAAGACTTTAGCCACCAGCTGTTCAGGCCCAGGGTGTAGGGCGGCGTGGTGACGAAGGCGAACCGGTTGCGGTAGGCCAGGCGGTGATTGTCGAGATACCAGTTGGGAATCATGTAGTAGTGCCACGACAGCACCCGGTCCAGGGCGCGGGTGGCGGCGACCTGGTCGTCGCGGCTTTGTGCGGCGAGCAGGGTGTCGAGCAGGTGGTCGACCACCGGGTCCTTCACCCCTGCGTAGTTCTTGCTGCCGTTGATCGAGGCTTGGCTGGAGTGGAAGTACAGCCATTGCTCGAGGCCCGGGCTGAGGGTCTGGCCCAGGGTCATGAGGATCATGTCGAAGTCGAAGTGGTCCAGGCGCTGCTTGTACTGGGCGCGGTCGACCGTGCGCAGGCGCGCGTCGATGCCGATGCTGGCGAGGTTCTCCATATAAGGCTGGAGAATGCGCTCAAGGTTCGGGTTCACCAGCAGTAGCTCGAGGCGCAGTTGCTGGCCCTTGGCGTCGACCAGGCGCTGGCCGTCGAGCTTCCAGCCAGCCTCGGCGAACAGCGCCAGGGCCTGGCGCAGGGTGTGTCGGCCAATGCCGTTGCCGTCTGTTTGACTGACCTTGAAGGGCTCGGTGAACAGCTTCGCGGGCAGTTGCTCGCGCAGGGGGGCCAGCAGCAGCCATTCCTTGCCGATGGGCAGGTCGCTGGCGGTGAATTCGCTGTTGGGGTAGTAGCTGGTGGAGCGGCGATAGGCGCTGCTGAACAGGGCGCGGTTGGTCCACTCGAAGTCGAACATCAGCCCCAGCGCCTGGCGTACCCGAGGGTCGCCGAAGGTGGCCCGGCGGGTGTTCATGAACAGGCCCTGGGTCTGGGTGGGGATGCGGTGCGGGATCTGCGCCTTGATCACTTCGCCCCGGCGAATGGCCGGGAAGTTGTAGCCGTTGGCCCAGTTCTTGGCCTGGTGCTCGATGTAGATATCGAACTCGCCGGCCTTGAAGGCTTCGAAGGCCACCACGGCATCGCGGTAGAACTCGTATTCGACGCGGTTGAAATTGTACTTGCCGCGGTTCACCGGCAGGTCCTTGCCCCAGTAGTCCTTGACCCGTTCGAACACCAGGCGCCGCCCCGGCTGCACCTGGGTGATGCGGTACGGGCCACTGCCCAGCGGCGGCTCGAAGGTGGTGGCCTTGAAGTCGCGGCCTTGCCAGTAGTGCTTGGGCAGCACCGGCATTTCGCCCAGGCGCAGGATGAGCAGCGGGTTGCCGGCGCGCTTGAAGACGAAGCGGATACGCAGCGGCCCGAGGATATCCACCCGCTGCACTTCCTGCAGGTTGGTGCGGTAGATCGGGTGGCCTTCCTTGAGCAGGGTGCGGTAGGAGAACGCCACGTCCGCCGAGGTGATCGGGTGGCCGTCGTGGAAACGTGCTTGCGGACGCAGGTTGAACACCACCCAGCTGCGGTCCTCGCTGTATTCCACCGAGCGGGCGATCAGGCCGTAGCTGGAGGTGGGTTCATCCCCGGAGGGGTCGTACTGGCCCGTGCCGACCATCAGCGTTTCGTTCAGCTCGTTCACGCCGTACTGCTGGAAGTTCGGCGTGCTGACGGGGCTGGTGCCCTTGAAGGTGTAGGGGTTGAGGGTGTCGAAGGTGCCGAACGCCATGGCCCGCAGGGTTCCGCCCTTGGGGGCTTGCGGGTTGACCCAGTCGAAGTGGGTGAAGCTGGCCGGATACCTGAGCGTGCCGAACTGCGCGTAGCCGTGGCTTTCGCTCACCATCGCGACTGCGGGGAAGCTCAAGGCCAGGGTCAGAGACAGGAGCAGGGGTCGTATCAAAGCTGGCGATCCGGTCCGGGCGTTGGGCTAGGTTCCGGGTACAGTAACAGCTTGTATGGGATGGAAAAAGGGTACCTGGCAAGGCGGGCAGTGGGTTTGCAAAACATCGCGGGGCAAGCCCGCTTCCACAGGTTGGGCGCCGTACGTGAGCGCGGCGTCGTCCCTGTGGGAGCGGGCTTGCCCCGCGATGGTGTCGCCTCAGTGTGCCAGGTAGACCGTCAGGGTTTGCCCTGGCTTGAGCGCCTTGCCGCTGCGTGGGTTCCAGCGCTTGAGGTGCTGCATCTCGACATTGAAGCGCTTGGCCACCAGGTAGTAGGAGTCGCCCTTGCGCACCTTGTACTGGGTGGAACGCTGCTTGGCCGCGGCCACGCGGTTGGCGGCCGTGCTGGGGGCGTTGCCGCCGCGCAGGGCGAGTACCTGGCCGACTTGCAGGCGGTTGCCGGGCAGGCGGTTCCAGCTTTGCAGGTCCTTGATCGACACCCGGTTGGCCTTGGCGATGCTGCCCAGGTTGTCACCACGCTTGACCTTGTAGCTGCGGGTGCCGGCAGGCGGTGCCTCGGCCAGGGCGGCTTCGAACACGGCCTTCTGCGGTTGCAGGCTGACCAACTCCTCGGGCTTGAGGTTGGACAGGCTGCTGGACAGCAGCTGCGCCTTGGCAGTCGGCACCAGCAGTTGCTGGGGACCGTCCACGGTCATGCGCTTTTTGAAGGCAGGGTTCAGCTGGATCAGCTCGTCTTCGTCGATATTGGCGAAGGCGGCGACCCGCGACAGGTCGAGGCGGTCGCTGATGGCGACGGCCTCGAAGTAGGGTTCGTTGGCGATCGGGCTAAGGTTCACGCCGTACGCTTGCGGGGTCATGACCACCTGCGACAGGGCCAGCAGCTTGGGCACGTAGTCGCGGGTTTCCTGGGGCAGGGGCAGGTTCCAGTAGTCGGTCGGCAGGCCCAGGCGCTCGTTGCGCTCGATGGCCCGGCTGACTGTGCCTTCGCCAGAGTTGTAGGCGGCCAGCGCCAGTAGCCAGTCACCGTTGAACATGTCGTGCAGGCGGGTCAGGTAATCCAGCGCGGCGTTGGTTGAGGCGGTAATGTCACGGCGGCCATCGTAGAAATTGGTCTGGCGCAGGTTGAAGTGACGCCCGGTGGACGGAATGAACTGCCACAGGCCAACCGCGTGGGCGTGGGAGTAGGCCATCGGGTTATAGGCGCTTTCGATGGCCGGCAGCAGGGCCAGCTCCAGCGGCATGTCGCGTTCTTCGAGGCGCTCGACGATGTAGTGCAGGTAGAGGCTGCCACGCTCGCCGGCGGTCTTGAGGAACGACGGGTTGCTGGCGAACCACAGGCGCTGTTGTTCGATGCGCGGGTTGACGTCGATGCTGCCCTGCAGGGTGAAACCGCTGCGCATGCGCTCCCATACATCCTGCGGCGCCTGTTGTTCCACCGGCTTGACCGCCAGCGGAGCGGGCTTGTACTTGAACCGAGCCTGGTAATTCTGCGCGCGAACATGTTCGGAATCGTCGACCCGAGGGGTGCTCTGGCAGCCCACCAAGGTGGCGGCCAGGGCCAGCGCACTGGCTTGGGCCAGGCGCCTCAAGGCGACGGAATGAGAGGTTCTGCGGCTAAGGGAAGACATCGGCTGGGAAGTGTTTCCGGGCAAAAAAGTTGGGCGATTCTAGAAACCGGTCCCGGCCGGGTCAACCATTGCGCTGGGTGTGCGATATATCTTGAGGTTATCAGAAGCGGTCCTTCCAAGACCTCAAGGCAGCAAAAACAGCGGCTTGGGTGTCGTTGGAATGGCCCTTCCATTCGTCTGCTTTTTGTTTAACGAATATTTCAGCGGTACGCAAAAAGGGGTTTGTCAGGCGCTCGAGGCCGATGCTGGAAGGCAACGTGATGCGATCCTCTTGCCTGGCCTGGGTAACGTCGTCGAAGCGTTGGAGAACGTGCGGGTTCTGGGGTTCTACCGCCTTGGCGAAGCGCAGGTTGCTCAAGGTGTATTCATGGGCGCAGTACACCTGGGTTTGCTCGGGCAGGGCCGCCAGGCGTTGCAAGGAGGCGTGCATCTGCTCGGGCGTACCTTCGAACAAGCGACCGCAGCCGGCGGCAAACAAGGTATCGCCACTGAACAGTAGCGGCGTGTCCGATTGCGCAGTGTAATAGGCGATATGGCCCAGGGTATGCCCGGGCACGGCGAACACCTGGTATTGCAGGCCCAGCACGGTGACCGTGTCGCCGTCGTCCAGGGCCAGGTCGCGGCAGGGAATGTTTTCCCCGGCCGGGCCGCAGACCCGCGCGCCGCTGGCCTGTTTCAAGGCCAGCACGCCGCCGACATGGTCGTTGTGGTGGTGGGTGATGAGGATGTCTTCCAATACCCAGCCTCGGTGTTGGTCGAGCCACTTCAGCACCGGCCCCGCGTCGCCGGGGTCGACCACCGCGCAGCGGTGTTTGGCAGTATCCTGTAACAACCAGATGTAGTTGTCGGAAAAAGCGGGAAGGGCAACGATCTGTATCATGATGCGGATCCGAGTCGCCAAGCGTGGCACATGAAGGCATCTTAGCCGTGATGGCACGATCGGATAAACCTTCTAGGGAGAACGCAATGACTGACCAAGCCTTCGCCCAGGCCGACCCAGAGTGGATCGAGCTGATAAGCCTGGCCCGCGACTGGTTCAACGGGCCGATCGGGCAGCTCATGCTCAAGGAAGAAGAACGGCTGCTGGACGAGGAACTGGCGCGCTTCTTCGGCGGCTTCCTGGTGCACTACGGCCCCTGTGCCGAGCCACCGCCCAATGCACCGCAGGTGCAGCGCAACGTGCGCCTCGGCGCGCCGTTGCCGGGGGTGGAGATCGTCTGCGAGGAGCAGGCCTGGCCGCTGTCCGAGCATGCCGCCGACGTGGTGGTGCTGCAGCATGGGCTGGATTTCAGCCTGTCGCCCCATGGCCTGCTGCGCGAGGCGGCCAGTGCGGTGCGCCCGGGCGGGCATTTGCTGATCGTCGGCATCAACCCCTGGAGCAGCTGGGGTATGCGTCATTTCTTCGGCCGCGGCGTGTTGCGCAAGGCGCGCTGCATCTCGCCTTCGCGGGTGGGCGACTGGCTCAACCTGCTGGGCTTCGCGCTGGAGAAACGCCGCTTCGGGTGCTATCGTCCGCCGCTTGCCTCGCCGGTCTGGCAACAGCGCCTGGCTGGCTGGGAGCGGATGGCTGGGGGCTGGCAAGCTGCCGGAGGCGGCGTCTACCTGCTGGTAGCACGCAAGATGGTGGTGGGCCTCAGGCCCCTGCGCCAGGAGCGCCGCGAGCCGATGGGCAAACTGCTGCCGCTGCCGCTGGCCAAGGTCAACCGCCGGCGCAGCGAACCCTGACTCCCCGCCATTCACCTCGAACAACCTGCAAGCGAACGAAGGCGGTACATGAGCGAAAGCGTCGAGATCTACACCGATGGTGCCTGCAAGGGCAACCCTGGCCTGGGCGGCTGGGGTGCGTTGATCGTCTACAAAGGTGTCGAGAAGGAGTTGTGGGGCGGCGAGCGCGAGACCACCAACAACCGCATGGAACTGATGGCCGCGATCCAGGGCCTGGCGGCGCTCAAGCGTGAGTGCGAGGTGGTGTTGACCACCGACTCGCAGTACGTGATGAAAGGCATCACCGAGTGGATGGTCAACTGGAAGAAGCGCGGTTGGAAGACCGCCGCCAAGGAACCGGTAAAGAATGCCGACCTGTGGCAGCAGCTCGACGAGCAGGTCAACCGCCACAAGGTCACCTGGAAATGGGTGCGCGGGCATATCGGCCATGCCGGTAACGAGCGTGCCGACCAGTTGGCCAACCGCGGTGTCGATGAGCTGCGCGGCAAGCGCTGAGGTATACTGCGGACCTTTTCACAGATGTCAGTTGGAGCCGCCCGCGTGGAGCAGCAGCAAGATAAACGCCTGATCGTCCTCGATACGGAAACCACCGGTATGCCGGTCGGCGAAGGCCACCGGATCATCGAAATCGGTTGCGTCGAGGTCATTGGCCGACGCCTCACCGGGCGTAACTTCCACGTCTATTTGCAGCCGGATCGCGAGAGCGATGAAGGCGCCATCGGGGTGCACGGCATCACCGATGCCTTCCTGGTCGGCAAGCCGCGCTTCGCCGATGTGGCCGAGGAGTTCTTCGAGTACATCCAGGGCGCGCAGCTGGTCATCCACAACGCGGCGTTCGACGTTGGCTTCATCAACAACGAATTCGCCCTGCTGGGCCAGAATGACCGCGCCGATATCTCGCAGCACTGCACCATCCTCGACACGCTGATGATGGCCAGGGCCCGCCACCCGGGCCAGCGCAACAGCCTCGATGCCTTGTGCAAACGCTACGGCATCGACAACTCCGGCCGTGACCTGCACGGCGCGTTGCTCGACTCCGAATTGCTGGCTGATGTCTACCTGGCGATGACCGGTGGCCAGACCAGCCTGTCGCTGGCCGGGCATGGGGGCGAGGATGACGCGGGGCAGGGCAGTGGCGGCAGCGAGATCCGGCGTATCGTCGGGCGTCAGCCGGGGCCGGTGCTCCAGGCTTCGGCCGAGGAGCTGGAGGCCCATGCCGAGCGCTTGGCGGCGATCGCCAAGTCGGCGGGGGCGCCAGCGATGTGGCAGACGCTCACGGAGCCTTCTGCAGGCTGACCCGCTTGGTTGGCGTCAAGGAATGCGAATGATTTCGACGCCACTCTGGACCAGCTCGAAACGGTCTTCGCCCAAGTGGTTGACCCGGTCGCCAATGGCCAGGCGGTAGGTGGTGATCGGCAAGCCCACGGCTCTGCCATCGGCCTGCAAGGTGGATTCCTGGAATTCGTGCACCGGGTAGACGCGGCCTTCGGCGTCGCGGGCGTGGAATTGACCGACCATTACTGCTGCCATCTTGGGTTGAAACCTCTGAAATATTTGGGAACTGTTTGAGGTCATAGACCTGCGAAGCCCGAGGTAAGTTTTCCGAACGATGGAAAAAAACCTCGGCATCGAGAATCGGTCATCTATAACTACAACTCGTCCTTTTTCAGTAGAGGTTGCAAAACGCCATGAGCCAGGTCTATTCAGTAGCGGTCATTGTCGGCAGCTTGCGCAAGGACTCCTACAACCGCAAGGTCGCCCGCGCCCTGAGTGAGCTGGCACCCTCCAGCCTTTCCCTGAAGATCGTCGAAATCGGCGATCTGCCGCTGTACAACGAAGATGTCGAGGCCGAGGCGGTGCCCGAGGCGTGGAAACGTTTTCGCGACGAGGTGCGCAAGAGCGACGCCGTGCTGTTCGTGACCCCGGAATACAACCGCTCGGTACCTGGGTGCCTGAAGAATGCCATCGACGTTGGCTCGCGTCCCTATGGGCAGAGCGCCTGGGGTGGCAAGCCTACGGCCGTGGCCAGCGCTTCGCAGGGGGCCGTCGGCGGCTTCGGTGCCAACCATGCGTTGCGCCAGTCGCTGGTGTTTCTCGACATGCCGTGCATGCAGATGCCCGAGGCGTACATCGGTGGGGTCGCGGCGCTGTTCGATGACAGCGGCAAGCTCAGCGACAAGACCCGTCCGTTCCTGCAAGGCTTCATCGACCGCTTCGCAGCCTGGGTGAAGATCAACCGCGCGGTCTGAGGCCGCAGCCTTGACGCCATCGCCGCTTCAGGCCTCGTTCAAGCGTGCTGAGATAGGTTCTACTGCT
>NZ_JBNNVR010000131.1:0-10448 GCF_050280645.1 Pseudomonas sp. NPDC089554 | reverse complement strand
GGCTTGCCCGCGAAGAAACCACTGCGGTGTATGGCCAGGGCTTTGCCCTGGTTCGCGGGCAAGCCCGCTCCTACAGGGGGGCCAGGACAGCTTCAGGCAGGCATCAACGTCGCAATCAACGCCCTTACCGTCCCCGGTAGGGCATCCAGCTCACGTACCAAAATGCTGCGCTCTCGCACCGCCCAGGGTTCGTCCAGGTCAATGGTCACCAGGTTCATGGTCTGGCTGTGCCGCACGGCCGCTGATTCGGGAATGATGCCGATGCCCACCCCGGCTTCGACCATGCGGCAGATCGCCTCGAAACTCGACATCTGGATACGCAGCGCCAGGCTCAGGCCGAGGCGCTCCACGTGGTCGCGCAGGAAAGTCAGCAGCGTGCTGCCGTCATGCAGGCCAATGTGCTGGTAGGCCAGGGTCTGGCGCAATGTCACCTGGCTGTACGCGGAAAGCTCATGGCCATGGGGCACGATCAGCACCAGGCGATCGGTGCTGAAGCGCATCACTTGCAGGCCGCTGGCCTCCACCGGGCCGGCGATGATGCCCATGTCGCTGCTGCCATCGAGCACCCCGCGCACGATATCCCGTGACAAGCGCTCCTGCAGGTCGACCGTCACCCCGGGGCGGCTGGCGAGAAAACCGGCCAGCACCTCGGGCAGGAACTCGGTCACCGCCGTGGTGTTGGCGAAGATGCGGATATGCCCCGCCGAATCGGTGCCCAGCTGGGTGAACTCGGCTTTCAGGTAGTCCACCTGGCGCATGATCAGCCGCGCGTGCATCAGCAGCTTGTGCCCGGCCGGGGTCAGCTCGACGCCACGGCTGTCGCGGTACAGCAGGCGGGTATCGAGCTGCGCTTCGAGGGCCTTGATACGCGCGCTGGCGGCGGCAGGAGAGAGGAAGGCGCGGCGCGCACCCTGGGTCAGGCTCGGCGATTCGCCGATGTGGATGAAGAGCCGCAAGTCAGCCAGGTCGAAGTGCATGGGGAGTCCTGTCGGGAATTGGCGTTCGGCATTTATGAACGCTGGCTTACGCAAATGCAAATTCACAGAATGCCAGCTGCCTCGCATGATCGGCCCACAAGAACAACGACGAGAGGCCCCGCCCATGACCGCTGCCATTGCGCCCACCGACTTCACTGCCTGGCTAGGCCGCACCGAAGAAGCCTGGGATGTGCTCAGCCGCAACCTGGTCAAGCGTATCGCCGCCACCTTCGGCGAGCCGGCTCCGGCCCATGGCGAGGCGCTGCCGCATCTATGGACCTGGTGCTTTTTCCAGGAGCCGGTCGAAGAGGCCAAGCTGGGCAGCGACGGCCACCCCGCCCGAGGCGGCTTCCTGCCGCCAGCCGATAATCGCAACCGCATGTGGGCCGGTGGCCGGGTCGAGTTCATCGCGCCCTTGACCGTGGGCGGCGAGGCCCATCGCCTGTCGACCATCGTGCACATCGAGGAAAAACAAGGGCGCACTGGCGCGCTGCTGTTCGTCACGGTGCGCCACGAGTATTCCCAGGAGGGCCGCCTGTGCATCCGTGAAGAACAGGACATCGTCTACCGCGAGCCGACCCCGCCCAAGCCCGGCAGCGGCGAAGCCTGCCCGGCGGGGCAGTGGAGCGAGGCCATTACGCCCACGCCGACCCTGCTGTTCCGTTATTCGGCGGTGACCTTCAACGGCCACCGCATCCACTACGACCACCCTTATGTCACCGCCACCGAAGGCTACCCAGGGCTGGTGGTGCACGGCCCGTTGATCGCCACCTTGAACTTGCGCGCATTCGTCCGCGCCCACCCTGACAAGCCCGTGCGGCACTTCGCCTACCGCGGCGTGCGCCCCCTGACCCTGCCTGCGGCATTCAGCGTGGCTGGCTGCATTGAGGCGCCGGGCAAGGCGCGGCTGTGGGCCGGCAATGAGGACGGCGTGGCGCAGAGCGCCGAAGTGTCGTTCGACTGAACCCTTGCGAACCAGCAGAGAACCCCGACATGCAGAGCTACGACAGCGATGACCTCAACGCCATCCGCGAAGGCGTGCGCGCCCTGTGCGCCGAATTCGACGCCGCCTACTGGCGCGAGATCGACGAACGCAAGGGTTTCCCCGAAGCCTTCGTCAAGGCCATGACCGACGCCGGCTGGCTGTCGGCGATGATCCCTGAGGAGTACGGCGGCTCGGGCCTGGGCCTGGCCGAGGCCTCGGTGATCCTCGAGGAGGTCAACCGCTGCGGCGGCAACTCCGGCACCATCCACGGGCAGATGTACAACATGTTCACCCTGCTGCGTAACGGCAGCGAGGAACAGAAGCGCTTCTACCTGCCCAAGCTTGCCAGCGGCGAATTGCGCTTGCAGTCGATGGGCGTGACCGAGCCGACCACCGGCACCGACACCACCAAGATCAAGACCACCGCCGTGCGCCAGGGCGACAAGTACGTGATCAACGGCCAGAAGGTGTGGATATCGCGGGTGCAGCATTCCGATCTGATGATCCTGCTGGCACGTACCACGCCTTTGCTTGAGGTGAAGAAAAAGTCCGAGGGCATGTCGATCTTCCTGGTCGACCTGCGCGAGGCCATCGGCAACGGCCTGACCGTGCAGCCGATCGCCAATATGGTCAACCACGAGACCAACGAGCTGTTCTTCGACAATCTGGAAATTCCCGCCAGCAGCCTGATTGGCGAGGAGGGCAAGGGTTTTCGCTACATCCTCGATGGCCTGAATGCCGAGCGCACGCTAATTGCCGCCGAGTGCATCGGCGATGGCCGCTGGTTCGTCGAGAAGGCCAGCCAGTACGCCCGCGACCGCGTGGTGTTCGGCCGGCCTATCGGGCAGAACCAGGGCGTGCAGTTCCCCATCGCCGAAGCGCACATCGAGATCGAGGCCGCCGACCTGATGCGCTGGCGTGCCTGCGAGGAATACGACAGCGGGCGCAATGCCGGGGCGGCGGCGAACATGGCCAAGTACCTGGCGGCCAAGGCCAGCTGGGAGGCGGCCAACGCCTGCCTGCAAACCCACGGCGGCTTTGGCTTCGCCAACGAATACGACGTGGAGCGCAAGTTCCGCGAAACCCGCCTGTACCAGGTGGCGCCGATCTCCACCAACCTGATCCTGTCGTACGTGGCCGAGCACCTGCTCGAGCTGCCGCGCAGCTTCTGAGGAGCCGACCATGCGTGATACCCAAGCACTGGCCACGTTCCTGGCCGACCTGCGCTACGAACACATCCCCGGCCCCGTGCTGGACCGCACCGAAGACCTGTTCCTCGACTGGCTGGGCTCGGCGCTCGCCAGCCAGGGCGCCCACCCGATCCCGCTGTTCGAGCGCTACGCCGAGCGCATGGGGCCGAGTGAGGGCCGGGCGCGGATCCTGGTGAACGGGCGCGGCACCTCGGCCTATTTCGCCGCCTTGGTCAATGGCGCGGCGTCGCACCTGGTGGAGCAGGACGACCTGCACAATAGCTCGGTATTGCACCCGGCCACTGTGGTGTTCTCCGCCGTGCTGGCCGCAGCCCAGGACCTGGGCAAGTCCGGCCAGGACTTGCTGCTGGCATCCGTGGCCGGCTACGAGGCGGGCATCCGCATCGGCGAGTTCCTTGGCCGCTCGCACTACCGCATCTTCCACACCACTGCCACGGTCGGCACCTTGGCCGCCGCCGTGGGCGTTGGCAAGCTGCTGGGCTTCGACCGCGAACGCTTCATCAACCTGTTGGGCAGCGCCGGTACCCAGGCCGCCGGGTTGTGGGAGTTCCTGCGCGATGCCGCCGACTCCAAGCAACTGCACACCGCCAAGGCTGCCGCCGACGGCTTGCTGGCCGCCTACCTCACCGCCGACGGGCTGAGCGGGGCGCGCAACATTCTCGAAGGCGAGCAGGGCATGGCGGCGGGCATGTCCAGCGATGCCGACCCTGCGCGGCTCTCCGACCGCCTGGGCACGCGCTGGGCGCTGGCGGAAACCTCGTTCAAGTTCCATGCCTCGTGCCGCCACACCCACCCGGCAGCCGATGCCCTGTTGCACTTGATGCAGCGCGAAGGCCTGGCCCATGAGCAGATCGCCGAAGTGGTGACCCGCGTGCATCAGGGCGCCATCGATGTGCTGGGCCGGGTGACCACGCCCAGCACCG
Organism: Pseudomonas sp. NPDC089554; assembly: GCF_050280645.1. Lineage (NCBI taxonomy): Bacteria > Pseudomonadati > Pseudomonadota > Gammaproteobacteria > Pseudomonadales > Pseudomonadaceae > Pseudomonas > Pseudomonas sp. NPDC089554. The sequence continues at coordinate 6,352 of NZ_JBNNVR010000131.1, read as the reverse complement.
TGCACCAGGCCAAGTTCTCCATGGGCACCGTGCTCGGCCTGATCGCCGTGCACGGCAGCGCACAGCTGCTCGAATTCCGCGACCTGGCGCTGACCGACCCACGGGTGGCGACGTTCCGTGAAAAGGTGCGCATGCAGTTGGACCCGGAAGTGGACGCCGCCTACCCGGCGCGCTGGCTGGGGCGGGTTGAGGTGCGTTGCGTCGATGGCCGACAGTTCAGCGCCGCCATCGACCAGCCCAAGGGCGACCCGGGCAATGCCCTGTCGCGCCCGGAACTGGAGGCCAAGTTCCAACGCCTACTGGCCTATGCCGGGCAGCGCAGCGAAGCCGAAGGCCGTGCGCTGATCACGCGGGTCTGGCAACTGCGTGATGCGCCGTCGCTGGCCGACCTGCACTGACTACCGAACAGGAACTCGCCATGATTTCATCTGCGCCCCGCCCGCTGGACGGCATCACCGTCGTCAGCCTGGAACATGCCATCGCCGCGCCGTTCTGCACCCGCCAACTGGCGGACCTTGGCGCCCGCGTGATCAAGATCGAACGCCCAGGCGCTGGCGACTTCGCCCGCGGCTACGACCAGCGCGTCGACGGCCTGTCGTCGCATTTCGTCTGGACCAACCGCTCCAAGCAAAGCCTGACCCTGGACCTCAAGCAAGCTGAAGCCCTCGACATTCTCCAGGCGCTGCTGGCCAAGGCCGATGTGCTGGTGCAGAACCTTGCGCCGGGTGCAGCCGGGCGCATGGGGCTGTCGTTCGAGGCCCTGCACGAGCGCTTCCCGCGCCTGGTGGTGTGCGATATCTCCGGCTACGGCGAAGGCGGGCCGTACGAGAAGAAGAAGGCCTACGACTTGTTGATCCAGAGCGAGGGCGGCTTTCTCTCGGTGACCGGTGGGCCGGGTGAGCAGGAAATGGCCAAGGCCGGTTGCTCGATCGCCGATATCGCGGCGGGTATGTATGCGTATACCGGCGTGCTGTCGGCGCTGATGCTGCGCGACAAGACCGGCGTCGGCAGCCGGGTCGATGTGTCGATGCTGGAGAGCCTGGTGGAGTGGATGGGCTACCCGATGTACTACGCCTACAACGACGCCCCCCAACCGCCGCGGGCCGGCGCCTCGCATTCCACCATCTACCCCTATGGGCCATTCCCTACCGGCGATGGCGGCACGCTGATGCTCGGGTTGCAGAACGAGCGGGAGTGGGCCGTGTTTTGCGAGAAGGTGCTGCTCGACCCGGCGCTGGCCAGTGACGAGCGCTTCTGCGCCAACCCCAAGCGCTCGGCGAACCGCGAAGTGCTGCGCCAGATCATCATCGAAGGCTTTGCCGCGTTGACCCTGGACGAGGTTGTGGCGCGCCTGGAGGCTGCGCAGATCGCCAATGCCCGGGTCAACGACATGCACGGCGTGTGGCAGCACCCGCAACTGCGCGCCCGTGACCGCTGGCGCGAAGTCGACAGCCCGGCCGGGCGCGTGCCGGCGCTGCTGCCGCCGGGGCGCAACGCGGCGTTCAGCCCGCGCATGGACGCGGTTCCGGGCCTGGGCGAGCACAGCCAGGCGATTCTCGAGGAACTGGGCTTTGCGGCCCAGGAGCGGGCGCGGCTGGCCAACGCGGGTGTGGTATGAGCGCCGGGGTCGTGCGTTCGGCACTGTTCGTGCCGGGCAGCCGCCCGGAGCGCTTCGCCAAGGCCCTGGCCGCAGGCGCCGATGCTGTCATCGTCGATTTCGAGGATGCGGTGGAAGAGCCGCTCAAGCGCCAGGCCCGCGATAACCTGGCGCGCTTTTTAGGCGAGCAGCCGCAGGCCAGGGTGTGGGTGCGCGTCAACGCGCCGGAACACCCCGGGCACGCCGATGACCTGGCGTTCTGCGCGCAGCAGGCGGGGGTGGCGGCGGTGCTGCTGCCCAAGGTGGAAAACCCTGTCCAGGTGGCCGTGGCCCACCGCACGGGCAAGCCGGTGCTGCCGATCATCGAGACGGCCAAGGGCTTGCTGGCGCTGGAAAGCATCGCCCGGGCCGAAGGGGTTGAGCGCCTGTCGTTCGGCAGCCTAGACCTGGCGCTGGACTTGAACCTCAACACTGAAAGCGCCGCCGCTCAGGGCTTTCTCGACCAGGCGCGTATGGCGGTGCAACTGCATTCGCGTGGTGCCGACCTGGCGCCACCGTTGGACGGGGTGTTCCCCGCCATCGGTGACCCCGAGGGGCAGCAACGGGCGATGCGCCATGCCTACGACATGGGCTACGGCGGTGCGCTGTGCATCCACCCCAGCCAGGTGCCGCTGATTCATGCCGTGCTGGCGCCGACCGCCGAGGAACTGGCGTGGGCGCGGCGGGTGCTGGCGGCGAGCGTGGCGGCCAATGGCGCCGGGGCGTTCCAGTTGGAGGGGCAGATGATCGATGCGCCGGTGCTGTTGCGTGCGCAGCGGGTGTTGGCGCGGGGGGGGGTGGAGTCCTGATGTACTGGTTTCGGCCTCTTCGCGGGTTTACCCGCGAAGAATGCGCACTGGCCCCGGCGTTCGGCTCAGCCAAACGCAGGCTTACACAAAAGCTGATTCTCGAAACACCGGCACCTGAGCCATCGTGACTGTAGCAACGCGTCCTTACCTTCCAACAACAATAAAAGGTGACACCGATGTTGAAGCTGACCCAGGCGCTGTTGTGCGCCGCCGCCGTGTCCATGGCCGGGCTCGTCCAGGCCGCCGACCCGGTCATCATCAAGTTCGCCCACGTGGTGGCCGACAGCACGCCCAAGGGCCAGGGCGCGCTGATGTTCCAGAAACTGGTGGCCGAAGACCCCAAGCTCAGTGGCAAGGTCAAGGTCGAGGTCTACCCCAACTCGTCGCTGTTCGGCGACGGCAAGGAAATGGAGGCACTGCTGCTGGGTGACGTGCAGATGCTGGCGCCGTCGCTGGCCAAGTTCGAGCACTACAACAAGCAGGTGCAGATCTACGACCTGCCGTTCCTGTTCGACGACCTGGCCGCCGTCGACCGCTTCCAGCAAGGCCCCCAGGGCAAGGCGCTGCTGACTTCGATGGAAGACAAGGGCATCCGTGGCCTGGCCTATTGGCACAACGGCCTCAAGCAACTGTCGGCCAACAAGAAGGTGATCCTGCCCAAGGATGCCCGCGGCCTGAAGTTCCGCGTACAGGCATCCAGCGTGCTCGAGGAGCAGTTCAAGGCCATTCGTGCCAACCCGCGCAAGATGAGCTTCGCCGAGGTCTACCAGGGCTTGCAGACCGGCACCGTCAACGGCACCGAGAACACCTGGTCGAACTACGAAAGCCAGAAGGTCCACGAGGTGCAGCCGTTCTTCACCGAGACCAACCACGGCCTGATCGACTACATGGTGATCACCAACGCCAAGTTCTGGAACAGCTTGCCGGAAGATGTGCGCGGCGAACTGCAAGTGCTCATGGACCAGGTCACCGTCGAGGTGAACAAGCAGGCCGAAGCGCTCAACCAAAGCTCCCGCCAGAAGATCATCGACGCCAAGACCAGCGAGATCGACCCCCTCACCCCCGAGCAGCGCGAGCAGTGGCGTGAAGCCATGCGCCCGGTGTGGAGCAAGTTCTCCGAGCAGATCGGTGCCGACCTGATCCAGGCCGCCGAAGCCGCCAACAAGGCGTCCTGATCGCGCCCTTCGCCCAGGCCACCGCTGCACGCGGTGGCCCGGCCTCTTCCTGTCCGGAGAATGCCTATGCAAACGTTAAGGCGTGCCTGGGAGCACTTCGAGGAGGGCATGATCGCCTTCCTCCTGGCGGCCATGACCTTGATTACCTTCATCTACGTCGCGCTGAACAACCTCTACGGGATGTTCTACAGCCTCAGTGACCACTGGGCGTTCGCCAGCGACGCGCTGCTCGCCATCGGCGACCACCTGATGGGCTACGCCCAGGAAATGACCTGGAGCATCGCCCTGACCAAGGCGCTGTTCGGCTGGTTGATCTTCTTCGGCATCGCCTATGGCGTGCGCACCGCCGGCCACCTGGGGGTGGATGTGCTGGTGCGGCGCACGCGCAAGCCGGTGCAGCGGGTGCTGGCGATGATCGCCTGTGCCTGCTGCCTGGCCTATGCCGGGCTGTTCCTGGTGGCGAGCATCAAGTGGGTGAACGCCGTGCTGGCCGCCGGTATCGGCGCCGAGGACCTTGACCGCTACGGCATCCAGATCGGCCATATCGCGATGATCGTGCCCTTCGGTTTCGCGCTGATCATCGTGCGCTACCTGGAGATCTTCTACCGCATCTTCACCCACCGCCAGACCGGTCTCGGCCTTGCCGACGAAGCCGCGGAAGCGAGCAAGCTGGCCAACCCAGGCGAGGAGCATCACTGATGACCGTCATCTGCCTATTCGTGCTGCTGTTCGTCTTCATGTTCCTGGGCGTGCCCATCGCCATTTCCCTGGGCTTGTCGGGGGCGATTTCGATCCTGCTGTTCAGCCAGGACTCGCTCAGCTCGCTGGCGATCAAGCTGTTCGAGACCTCCGACAGCTACACCTTCCTGGCGATCCCGTTCTTCCTGCTGTCGGGGGCATTCATGACCACCGGCGGCGTGGCGCAGCGCCTGATCGACTTCGCCAACGCCTGCGTCGGGCACATTCGCGGCGGCCTGGCCATTGCGGCGGTGCTGGCCTGCATGCTGTTCGCCGCGCTGTCGGGCTCCTCGCCTGCCACCGTTGCCGCCGTGGGTTCGATTGCCGTCGCCGGCATGGTGCGCTCGGGTTACCCGCGTGAGTTCGGCGCCGGCATCATCTGCAACGCCGGGACCCTGGGCATCCTGATTCCGCCGTCGATCGTCATGGTGGTGTACTCGGCCGCGACGGAAACCTCGGTGGGCAAGCTGTTCATGGCCGGGGTGATACCGGGCATCCTGCTGGGCGTGTGCCTGATGGTGGCGATCTACATCGTCGCGCGCATCAAGAAGCTGCCCGCCCAGCCGCGCGCAAGCTTCGCCGAATGGCTGGGTACCGCACGCCGTGCGTTCTGGGGCCTGTTGCTGCTGGTGATCATCCTGGGCGGTATCTACAGCGGCCTGTTCACCCCCACGGAAGCGGCGGCGGTGGCGGCGGTGTACTCGGCGTTCATCGCGCTGTTCGTGTACAAGGACATGCGCCTGCGCGACTGCCACAAGGTGCTGCTGGAGTCCGGCCGGCTGACCATCATGCTGCTGTTCATCATCGCCAACGCCATGCTGTTCGCCCATGTGCTGACCACCGAGCAGATTCCCCAGCAGATCACCCAGTGGGTGCTGAGCGAAGGCCTGACGCCGCTGGGCTTCCTGTTGATGGTGAACGTGGTGCTGTTGATTGCCGGCAGCTTCATGGAGCCTTCGGCGATCATCCTGATCCTGGCGCCGATCTTCTTCCCGATCGCCATGCAGCTGGGCATCGACCCGATCCACCTGGGCATCGTGATGGTGGTGAACATGGAGATCGGCCTGGTGCACCCGCCGGTGGGGCTGAACCTGTTCGTCACCAGCGCGGTGACCGGGTTGACCCTGGGGCAGACGATACGTGCGGCGTTGCCGTGGCTGTCGATCCTGTTGCTGTTCCTGATACTGGTGACTTACGTGCCGTTCATTTCGCTGGCACTGCCGCAGTGGCTGGGGATGCCGTAGGGGAGGAGAAGGGGCGCCCGAGGCGCCCCTGGGCCTCAGTTGGCCGGGCGTTGCTTGGTGGCATCGATCTCGGCTTTCTTGCCGGTGGTAACCTCGGTGATCTTCGCCGACTTCTCGATGGCCAGGTCGAAGGTGTCCTGCATCTTGGCGATGGCGTCGGTCGGCGTGCCCTTGAGCCCGCCGCTGGCGGCCCAGTCGAAGTTCCACACGCCGGAGAGGTTGTCGGCACCGGCTACGTCGTGGGTTTCGATGGCGGTGAACACATCCGGGTGGCGCTGCATGTACTTGGCGGCATCGGACACGTCCTTGGGCACGTTGCCCGAGGCGTTGTCGGCCAGCTTGTCGAGTTCCTGCTTGGTGATCGCCGACTTGCCGTTCTGGCGCATGTAGTCGGCGATCGCCTTGCTCGACTTGGCGCTGTCCAGCGAGCTGTTGAAGCTGGAGGTCGATGACGAGGGCGTGTTCGGCCCGCCACCGACAGGTGGGATGTTGGACATGACGCGACTCCCTGAGCGAATGAAGTGGGAGCCGACGGTAGCATGGGCTATTGGCCAGTACGCTTGGGCTTCACAACGATTCACAGCGGGCGTGAGATTTCACAGGTGGGGGAGTCGCGGTGCATGGCACCGGCGGTGCCGGTGTTCGCGGGCAAGCCCGCTCCTACAGGTTCGCCATGGGGGTGGTTGGGGCGGGCGTGGGCGCGGACCCGGGGGAAGCCCGGGCCGTGGTCAGCTGTTCTGGAGGTCCGGT
>NZ_JBNNVR010000130.1:0-10575 GCF_050280645.1 Pseudomonas sp. NPDC089554 | reverse complement strand
CTGCCAGCCGAGGATCAGGTGGTTGTCACGACGCGCGACCACGCGCACGAAACCACTTTTCGACTCCAGGCTCATGGCTCGCAGGGGCGGTGAAGAACCTTGTGAGAGCGGGCTTGTCCCGCGATGAGGGCTACGCCAATTACTCAGAACGGTGCGGGGCACTCGAATTTCAAGCGCTCGCCGCTAACCGGGTGGGTAAAGCTCAGCATGCTCGCGTGCAGGCACAACCGCTCGTGGGCGGCCAGGGCCTCGGGGTTGGCATACAGTCGGTCGCCCAAGAGCGGGTGGCCGATCGACAGCATGTGCACGCGCAGCTGGTGCGAGCGCCCGGTGATCGGCGTCAGCTCCACCCGGCAATAATCGCCACAGCGCTCGATGATGCGCCAGAAGGTCAGGGCGTGCTTGCCCTGCTCGTGGTCCACCACATGGCGCGGCTTGGTCGGTGGGTCGTAGCGCAAGGGTAGGTCGATGCTGCCGCTGTCCAGCGCCGGCTGGCCCCAGCACAGTGCGGTGTAGGCCTTCTCGGTCTCGCGGTCGTGGAACTGGCGGGAAAGCTCGCGATGGCTGTCGGCGTCGCGGGCCAGCAGGATGATGCCCGAGGTTTCCCAGTCCAGGCGGTGGACGATCAGCGCATCGGGGTAGCCGTTTTCCTGCAGGCGGGTGATCAGGCAGTCCTTGTTGTCCTCGGCACGGCCCGGCACCGACAGCAGCAGGGTCGGTTTGTTGATCACCAGGATGGCGGCGTCTTCGTGGAGGATCTGGATGTTCGACAGCGGCATTGCGAGGTCTCTGTGTAAAACACAAGGGCCGCGTTACGGCCCATCGCGGGACAAGCCCGCTCCCACAGGTTCACTGCAATCCTGTGGGAGCGGGCTTGTCCCGCGATGGGCTGCAACGCAGCCCCGATGTTCAAGGCCGGATCAACGATCCGGCAAGGTGATGTTCAGTTCCAGGATCGAGCAACTGCCCTGGTTCTCCAGTGCCACCTGCACGTCATCGTTGCCGATATTGACGTACTTGCGGATCACTTCGAGCAGCTCCTGCTGCAACGCCGGGAGATAATCAGGGGTGCTGCGCTGGCCGCGCTCGTGCGCCACGATGATCTGTAGACGCTCTTTCGCCACCGACGCACTGGTCTGTTTCTGCCTGCCACGAAAGAAGTCAAAAAGGTTCATGGTTTATTTGCCTCCAAATAGGCGGGCGAAGAATCCTTGCTTCGGCACGTCGATGAAACGCAGCGGTATCTCTTTACCCAGCAGGCGGTCGACCGTGTCGCTGTACGCCTGGCCAGCATCGCTCTGGTCGTCGAGGATGACCGGGACACCCTGGTTGGAAGCCTTGAGTACTGCCTGGGATTCGGGAATGACACCCTTGAGCTTGATCGCCAGAATTTCTTCGACGTCGGCGATGCTGAGCATTTCGCCGCGCTCGACGCGCTCGGGGTGGTAGCGGGTGATCAGCAGGTGTTCCTTGATCGGCTCTTCGTTCTGCTCGGAGCGGCGCGACTTGCTCGACAGAATGCCCAGCATGCGGTCGGAGTCACGTACCGAGGACACTTCCGGGTTGGTCACCACGATGGCCTCGTCGGCGAAGTACATCGCCAGGTGTGCGCCCTTCTCGATACCGGCCGGGGAGTCGCAGATGACGTAGTCGAACTGCTCCTTGAGCTCCATCAGCACTTTCTCGACGCCTTCCTGGGTCAGGGCGTCCTTGTCGCGGGTTTGGCTGGCGGCCAGCACGAACAGGTTCTCGAGGCGCTTGTCCTTGATCAGGGCCTGCTGCAGGTTGGCTTCGCCGTTGACCACGTTGACGAAGTCGTACACCACGCGGCGTTCGCAGCCCATGATCAGGTCGAGGTTACGCAGGCCTACGTCGAAGTCGACGATGACGGTCTTGTAGCCGCGCAGTGCGAGGCCGGTGCCGATGGCGGCGCTGGTGGTGGTCTTGCCTACACCCCCCTTGCCGGAGGTAACCACGAGAATCTTGGACAAGGTGTTTCACCCCTAAATAAACGGGACGCGCGTCCCAGCGAAATACAAAAAGGCAACAGGGAAAAGTTGCTCTAAAAATGACCGCAAGTATCCGTTAAAGACGGGTGATGTTCAACACGTCACCGGTCAGGCTGACCTGCACGGCCGCACCCCACAGCGGGTCGCGGCGCAGGTCTTCGCAAACTTTGTATTGACCCGCGATGGACACCAGTTCGGCGGTCATCTGCTGGCAGAAGATACGTGCCCGCGTATTGCCCTTGATGCCTGCCAGGGCCCGGCCACGCATGGCGCCGTACACATGGATGTTGCCATCGGCGAGAAGTTCCGCGCCGGGGCTGACCGAGGCGGTCACGATCAGGTCGCCGCCTTGGGCGTAGATCTGCTGTCCGCCGCGGATCGGCGAGGTGATGATGCGGGTCGGGCGGATTTCTGGCTCAACCGCCGCCGGTGGCGGGGTGGGCGCAGGCTCGGGCTTCTTCACCTCAGGCTCGGGGTCGAGCGGGCGTTCGCGGGCACCGGAAGGCGGCAGCACCGGCAGGTCGATGGCGATCGCCGCGGCGATGTCCTCGATGCGGCTGGCGCGGATGGCCAAGGTGCGCAGGCCGTGGTGGCGGCAGATGCGCATCAGCCCGGGAAGGTCGATGGCGCCTTCCTCGGCGGGCAGCTTGTCGAGCGCCAGCACCAGCGGTGTGTTGCTGAAGAAATTGGGGGCCTGGGCCACTTTCGCCGCCAGTTGCCGGTCGAGGGCTTCGAGGTCGTTGCGCGCCAGTTCCAGCACGGTAATGGCAAGCATGCTGCCCTTGAGCTGGAACACGGTGGCGGAGTCGGGTGTCTGGTTGAGGCTCATGGTCTGCATAGACGGCTTGTAACGAAAAAAGTGCCCTGACTTATAACGATAACGCCGGTTACCCGCAACAGCAGGCGAACCGATGTAGAATGCCCGGCCTTTGTCTTTGCGGATACATCCATGGAACGCCCGCGTTTTCGTCGCCTTTTCCTCCACCCACGCTTTTGGGGCCTGTGGCTTGGCCTGGGGCTGCTGTGGCTGGTGGTACAACTGCCATACCGTGCCCTGCTGGGGCTCGGCAAAGGCCTGGGCGCGGTGATGTATTACCTGGCTGGCGAGCGTCGGCGCATTGCTGCGCGCAACCTGGAACTGTGCTTCCCCGAGCTTTCCGGCGACGAACGGCAGCGCCTGCTCAAGGCCAATTTCGCCTCCACCGGCATCGCCTTCTTCGAAATGGCCATGAGTTGGTGGTGGCCCAAGGCCAGGCTTGTGCGCCTGGCGCACATCGAAGGCCTCGAGCATTTGCAGGCTGCGCAGCAGCAAGGGCAGGGCGCGATCCTCATGGCCGTGCATTTCACCACCCTGGAGATTGGCGCGGCGCTGCTCGGCCAGGTGCACACCATCGACGGCATGTACCGCGAGCATGGCAACCCGGTGTTCGACTTCATCCAGCGCCGTGGCCGCGAGCGCCACAACCTCGATTCGCTGGCAGTCGAGCGCGAGGATGTGCGCGGCATGCTCAAGCTGCTGCGTAATGGCCGGGCGATCTGGTACGCCCCGGATCAGGACTACGGCACCAAGCAGAGCCTGTTCGTGCCGCTGTTCGGCATTCCCGCTGCGACGGTCACCGCTACCACCAAGTTCGCCCGCCTGGGCAAGGCGCGGGTGATTCCCTTCACCCAGAAGCGTTTGGAAGACGGCAGCGGTTATCGTCTGGTTGTGCACCCGCCGTTGACCGATTTCCCCGGTGAAAGCGAAGAGGCCGATTGCCTGCGGATCAATCAGTGGGTCGAAGGTGTGTTGCGCGAATGCCCCGAGCAGTACCTGTGGGCGCACCGTCGCTTCAAGTCGCGGCCTGACGGGGCTCCTCGGCTGTACGACAAGAAAAAGCGCTGATTTGGGCGGGTTCTGAAAAAACAATAATTATCCAGGAAGGAACCGATGGCCCCAGCTCCCACCACAGGTTTGATCCTCTCCGGCGGCGGCGCTCGCGCCGCCTACCAGGTCGGCGTGCTGGCCGGCATTGCCGAGCTGCTGCCGCCGGGCGCCGCCAACCCCTTTCCAGTGATCGTCGGCACCTCGGCCGGCGCCATCAATGCCGTGACCTTGGCCAGCGGCGCGCTGCATTTTGGCGAGGCGGTGCAGCGGCTCACGGCCTTCTGGCAGCAGTTGCGTAGCCATCTGGTATTGCGTAGTGACTGGCCCGGGGTCATCCGCCAGGCCAGCCGCTTCGTCGGCCACGGCCTGTTGGGTATCGGTAGTCGGGCCCCTGTGGCGCTGCTCGATAGCAGCCCGCTGCGCCAGCTGCTGCAAGCGCACCTGAACCTGGACGGCATCACCCATGCCCTGGCGGCCGAGCAGCTGCGCGCCATTGCGGTGACCGCGTTCGGCTACGAGTCTGGCCAGGCGGTGACCTTCTACCAAGGCCGCGACACCATCGAGCCTTGGTTGCGCCACCGGCGCATCGGCGTGCCGACGGCGCTTGGCGTCGATCATCTGCTCGCCAGCTCGGCGATCCCGCTGCTGTTCGCGCCGGTGCGCCTCGGCGAGGAGTACTTCGGTGATGGTGCGGTACGCCAGTCGGCGCCGATCAGCCCGGCGTTGCACCTGGGCGCCAGCCGCGTGCTGGTGGTGGGTGTGAGCGGCAACCCGCAGCGCCCGGCAGCGCCGGTGCCGACCATGCGCGTGTTCAGTGGCCAGCAGCCAAGCCTGGCGCAGATCGGCGGGCACATGCTCAACAGCACCTTCATCGACAGCCTCGAGGACGATATCGAGCTGTTGCAGCGCCTTAACCACCTCAGCCACCTGATGCCGGCGCACCTGGACGCCCGGCGCCTGGGCCTGGCGCCGATCGAGGTGTTGGTGGTGGCGCCCAGCCAGCCGCTGGATGAGATCGCCGCGCGGCACAGACGCGATTTGCCTGCGGCGCTGCGCCTGTTCCTGCGTGGGCCGGGGGCGACCAAGACCAGTGGTGCGGGGGTGCTGAGTTATCTGCTGTTCGAGGCCAGCTATTGCAGCGAGCTGATCGAGCTGGGGCGGCGCGATGCCTTGGCCAAGCAGCGGGAACTGAAGCAGTTCCTGGGGCTGCCGGGCTGAATTTACCCGCGAATGGGCCGCAAAGCGGCCCCTGTTAGGGTCATTCGGCAATCTGCAACTTGCGCGACTGGGTATACACGTACCGCACTTTCTCGTACTCGAACGGCGAGTTGGTCTGCCCATAACGGAAGTTGGTGCTGTAGCGCCTGTCCACCGCCCGCAGCAGGGTGATTTCGAAGTGGTCGCTGCTGGCCTCGGCCACATTGAGGAAGTTGGCTTCCTTCTCCCCCACGTAGTCCACCACCAAACCCGTGGTATCGCGCAGGTTCGAGGGGCCGAGGATCGGCAGCATGATGTACGGCCCTTCCGGCACGCCATAGAAGCCCAGGGTCTGGCCGAAGTCTTCGCTCTGGGGCGGCAGGCCCATCTTGGTCGCCGGGTCCCACAGGCCACCCACGCCGATGATGGTGTTGAACATCAGCCGCGCGGTGATCTGCGCCGAGCGCTCGCCCTTGAGTTGCAACAGGCTGTTGAACAGGTTCGGCACATCGCCCAGGTTGTTGAAGAAGTTGCTTACCCCAGTGCGCACGAAGCTTGGGGTGACGTAGCGGTAGCCGTCGACCACCGGCAGGAATACCCATTGGTCGAAGCGGTAGTTGAAGTGGTAGATGCGCCGGTTCAGCGACTCCAGCGGGTCGTAGATGTTCAGCGCTTCCAGGGTCGAGCGTTCGAACTCGCGCTGGTCGAGCCCGGGGTTGAATTTCAGTTCGCGCAGCGGGTTGACGAAACCGTCGTTTTCCACCGTCGGGGTATCGATGGTATCGGCTTCGATCACGCTGGTGCGCGGTGCGACTTCCGCCGCCAGGGCACTTCCACTGGTGAGCAGGGCCAGGCCCAGGGCAAGGATCAGTTTTTCAGCCACGGAAGAACTCCAGCATGGCGTCGCTGTTGACGCGGTAGTTGAGGTTGCCGCAATGGCCGCCATGGGGGTACAGGGTCAGGCGATCGCCAAACACCTTGCGCATGAAACCAATGTCGCCAGGGCCAAGGATCACGTCGTCGGCATTGTGCATCACGGCGATTTTCTGGCTGGTGCTCAGGTAGTCCTTCAGCGCATAGAGGCTGACCTGGTCGATCAGTTGCAGCAGGCTATTGCCGTCGGTGCGTGCTCGCCACATGGGAATGACCTGTTCGGTCAGGTAGCAGTCGAAGTCGCACTGCAAGGCCCGCTTGAAGAAGGGTGTGAGGCTGCTGCCCTCGGTGATCGGGTATTTCGGCGGAATGATCAGGCCGCGTCGGTTGATCAGGTCGGAGGTGAAGGCGATGTCGGCGGCCGAGAAGCGGAACGAGGTGCCGATCAGCATGGCCATCTGCTCGTTGGACAGGTGCTGGCGCGACTTCTGGAAGTCGTATAGCAGGGCTTCGTTGAGGTCGACGTAGCCTTTGTCCTGGAAGTAGCGGGTGAGCTTTTCCAGCATCAGTTCGTAGAAGGTGGTGCTGCGGTCGATGCCCTTGACCTGGGTCTGCACCAATTTGTCGAGGTTGTTGATCGAGGTGTAGAGGTTCACCGGCGGGTTGAGCAGCAGCACGCGCTTGAAGTTGAAGCTGCGCCGGGTTTCGTCCAGGTGGCTGACGAACGCGGCGTTCAGCGCCCCCAGGCTGTAGCCGGTGAGGTGGAACTCACTGACCGGCAGGCGCGGGTGCTGGGCGCGCACGCCCTGCATCACCCGGTACAGGTCTTCGGCATCCTCACGGCTGATGCCGGGGGTGGCGAAGCGCGAGGCGGCGCTCATGAAGTCCCAGCTGGTGGGCGAGGACAGCTGCACCACGTGGTAGCCGGCCTGGTAGAAGAGCTTCTTGAGGTATTCGGCGATGCTGCTCGAATAGGGCGCACCGGTGCCGGCGATGATGAAGATCAGCGGTGCTTCGTGGTCCTGGCGGGCAAGGCGGTACTTGAGCGTCTTCACCGGCCAGAAATTGTCCGGCAGGGTGAATTCGCGCTCCGGGCGCAGGCTGAGGCTGTAGTCGGCCTGGTCGATCTCGTCGTCGCTGGGCAGGGTAGGGCGCTGTTCGGGCGGGGTGGTGGCGATGGTCGCCTCGAACGGGTTGGTCAACGGGTAGCCATAAGTGGCGGCGTCGATGTCCCGCGCCGAGGCGGTCGCAGCCAGCAACAGGCCACCGAGCAGGGCGGCAAGGCGCAAGGGTCGAAGCATGTGAGTCCCCCAGAGGCACGGCAAAGGCAAATGGATCAAGTTGAGCTAGGACCATGACGGCTCGCGCAAAGTTGCCTGGAGCGCCATCCTTTGTGGCAGCGGATGTTGCCGCGAAGGTCAGCGGTGCGGCAATGGTCGTTCACACGAACATAGCCGAGCCGGGTGATTTTGCCTTGCGCCGCAAGCTTGGACGATTATGCTGCCGGTCAATTGCAACTTTTCGGAGGCCGTGCATGAGCCGTTCTTTTCCTGCCGTGGCCTTGCTGGCGATGCTGGCCTTGTGGCTGGCGGCGAGCTACGGGGTGCGCTACGGGCTGATGGAAGATGGGCAGTGGGTGGGCCTGTGCAGCGCGCCGACGTCGCTGTGGCAGTGCCAGGTGCGCTCGTTGCTGGGGCTGGGCATTCACTTCCAGGTGATTGCCTGGGCGGCGTTGGTCGTAGCGCTGTTGTGCCAACTGGTGCCGGGGCGTGGCGGCTGGTGGTTGGCGGTGCTGGCGTTGCTGTTGGGGGTGCCGGCGCTGGTGCTGTACACCGCGAGCATTGCGGTGTTTGCGGTTGTGCTGGCGGCGCTGCGGTTGGTCCGCAGGCGTGGTTGACGCGTGTTGCCCGTGTCAGGCAACGCGGGGACTGCTTCGCGGGTAGTGAGGTTTCAAGCCTTGCGCAGGCTGCGCCACAACGCCGCGACCATCAGCCCGCTGACCAGCGCCCACACCCAGGCCTGGTGGTTGTACACCCCTTCCTGGTACAGCTGCGGCGCGATGCCTACGCCGACGATGAATGCCAGCAAGGCCACCTCCGCCCGCGGCGCCTTCACCGGCTGCACCAGGTACACCAGCGCTGGCAGCAGCAAGGCCACACTGGGGAAGCTGCGGTAACGCGGGTCGAACACCATGGCCAGCATGCTCACGGCCGCCGCGAACCCTGCCGCCAGCAGCCACCAACCGGCCCGCGCCTGCAGCCAGGCGAACAGCCGTTCACGCCAGCCCCCGCGGCTCGCCAAGGCCAGTGCGGCATGGGCCAGCACCAGCAGGTTGAGCCCGGTCAGCAACCCTGCCCACAACCATTCCCCGGCAAAGCGCGCATTGGTGCGCATCAGCTCGCCCCACAAGCCCAGGCAACCTGCACCCAGCGCTGCCAGCAAGGGCAAAAGCAGCGCCGCGCGCATGCTGGCCGGGCGACCGGCCAAGGCCAGTGCGGCCAATGCCAGCAGCCCACTGGCCAGCCACCATTGCCGCCACAGCGGCAGGTTGCTCACAGGCCCTTCGAGTACGCCCTTGTCCTGGCGGTCGGCATCGTACAGCCCCCAGTAGCCGCCCACGGCGCCTTCGCTGGTGCGTTTCCAGGGCTGGTCGAAGGCTTCGATCAGGTTGTAGCGCCAGCCGTTGGCTTCGGCCATGGCGACGAAACCGCGAATGAACCGCGCTTCGTTGACCCGGCTCGGTTCGGCAGTCTCGCGCTGGCGCCCTTCGCTGGGCCAGCCGGTCTCGCCGATCATCACTTCCTTGGGCGCGAAGCGGTTGCCGAACACCTGGCGCACCTCGGCCACATGGGCCAGGGCATCGTCGATACCGCGTGGGTCGTCTTCCCAGTAGGGCAGCAGGTGGATGGTCAGGAAATCCACCACAGGCGCTACCTGTGGGTGCTGCAACCAGAAGTCCCAGACATCGGCGTAGGTTACCGGTACGTTTACCTGTTGCTTGACCCGAATGATCAGCTCGGCCAGGCGCTCGCCGGTCACTTCCTTGCGCAGCAGGGCCTCGTTGCCGACGATAACGGCCGTCACCACGTCGGGGTTGGCATTGGCCGATGCGATCAGCGCCGCGACCTCCCGGTCGGTGTCCTGCAGGTTGGCGTTGACCCAGGCGCCGAGCATCACTTTCAGGCCATGCTTGCGTGCCAGCGCGGGAATGGCTTCAAGACCGGTCATCGAATAGGTGCGAATGCACTCGAAGCGTGCAGCCAGCAAGGCGAGGTCGGCATCCATGCGCGCCGGGCGCAGCGTGAACGGTTGGTCGAACGGCGACTGGTCCTTGTCGAACGGGGTATAGGAGGCGCACTGCAATTTGTGTGTGGGGCTGGCGGCATCGGCCAGCTGCACCGGCTTGCCCAGGCCGTACCAGAGCGCGCCGAGGCCGAGCAGGGCGAGCAGGCAGGCGGCGAGGTAGAGCGGCAGGTGCAGGCGGGTGTTGCTGGGCATCAGGCGGTCCATGTCAGGCGCAAAGCGTTAGATACTAGCCTGACGTCAACGCTTTGGCATGCAAGTATCGCGCAGGCCGATGGGGCGCGATGGCGCTAATGGCCAAGTGCTGTCGCTTATCGTTCGGTAGAGGTCGCTGACGGATCAGGTCGGCTTTTGTTGCGAGTCGATGATGCAATCTCCAAGACCTGACGAGGGGATGCTTTGATGGCTACGATTACAAGAATGCGACGTTTCCTGGGGGTGGGTACTGCCCTGGTATTGGCCATGAGCACTGCGCAAGCAATGGCCAAAGAGGTAAGCATCGGTTACGTGGACGGTTGGGCCGACAGCGTGGCGACCACCAACGTGGCCGCGGTAGTTATCAAGGAAAAACTCGGTTACGACGTGAAGCTGCAAGCCGTCGCCACCGGCATCATGTGGCAGGGCGTGGCCACCGGCAAACTCGACGCCATGCTCTCGGCCTGGCTGCCGGTCACCCACGGCGAATACTGGACCAAGAACAAGGACAACGTGGTCGACTACGGCCCGAACTTCAAGGACGCCAAGATCGGCCTGATCGTGCCGGAGTACGTGAAGGCCAGCAGCATCGCCGACCTCAAGACCGATGAAAGCTTCAAGCAGAAGATCGTCGGCATCGACGCAGGCTCCGGGGTGATGCTCAAGACCGACCAGGCGATCAAGGACTACGAGCTCACCGGCTACAAGCTGCAAGCCAGCTCCGGTGCGGCGATGACCGCAGAGCTCGGACGTGCCTACGCCAAGCAGCAATCCATTGCCGTGACCGGTTGGGTGCCGCACTGGATGTTCGCCAAGTGGAAACTCAAGTTCCTCGAAGACCCCAAGGGCGTGTATGGCGCAGCGGAAACCGTCAACAGCATCGGCAGCAAGGACCTGGCGACCAAGGCGCCGGAAGTGGCCGAGTTCCTGAAGAAGTTCAGCTGGCAGTCCAAGGATGAGATCGGCGCAGTGATGCTGGCGATTCAGGACGGTGCCAAGCCGGAAGCGGCGGCCAAGGACTGGGTGGCCAAGAACCCTGAGCGGGTCAAGGAGTGGACTGGGAAGTAATCTACCGGCCAGTGCGCCTGGTTCGCGGGCAAGCCCGCTCCTACAGGGTTCATCACTGTCCCT
>NZ_JBNNVR010000129.1:0-10720 GCF_050280645.1 Pseudomonas sp. NPDC089554 | reverse complement strand
GTTCAGTTGCAGGCAGAAGGTGTCCTCGCCGGCCAGGTGCTCGGTGCGCGTGGCCCGTTCGCCCAGCAATGCGGCCAGCGGGAACCACTTCGAGCATCGAGGAACGGGTCATGCGGGCGATCACCGCCAGCGGGATGGTGCCCAGCACGATGGCGGGCAGGATCAGGTGCATCACCGCGTCCTTGAACGCGCCTTCCTCTTCGCTGAGCAGGGTGTCGATGAGCATGAAGCCGGTTTTCGGCTCGATGTCGTAGAGCAGGTCGATGCGCCCGGAAACCGGGGTCCAGCCCAGGCTCACGGAGAAGAACATGATGAGGATCAGGCCCCACCAGAAGATCGGCATCGAGTAACCGGCCAGGGAAATGCCCATCACCCCATGGTCGAACAGCGAGCCGCGCTTGAGGGCGGCGATCACCCCGGCCAGCAGGCCGACGATACCGGCGAACAGCAGCGCGGCGAAGGCCAGTTCCATGGTGGCGGGGAACAGGGTGAGGAATTCGTTCCACACGCTCTCGCGGGTACGCAGCGATTCACCCAGGTCGCCCTGGGCGAGCTTGCCGATGTAGTCCAGGTATTGGGCCGGCAGGGGTTTGTTCAGGCCAAGGCGCTCCATGGCCTGGGCGTGCATTTCCGGGTCGACCCTGCGTTCGCCCATCATCACTTCCACCGGGTCGCCGGGGATCAGGCGTATGAGCGCGAAGGTCAGCAAGGTGATGCCGAAGAAGGTCGGTATCAGCAGGCCCAGGCGTCGGGCAATAAAACTCAACATCGTTGGAGGTACCTCATCAGCCGGTCAAGGCAGTGCCGCCGATGCCAGGCTCGTGGCCTGTGCGCTCGGCGGTCGTTGTTTTTCTCTACTTCACCTGGGTGGTGGCGAAGTTGTTATTGGTCAGAGGGTTGATCTGGTAACCCTCAACGTTGCTACGCATGGCCGCGAACAGCTTGGGGTGGGCCAGGCTTATCCACGGTTTGTCTGCATCGTACACCGCCAGGGCCTGGCTATAGAGCTTGGCGCGTTCATCGTTGTCGCTGACCCGGCGGGCCTCGGTGATCAACTTCTGGAAGTCAGAGTTGCACCAGCGCGCATAGTTCTCGCCGGTTTTCGCCGCATCGCAGCTGAGCATAGGCGTGAGGAAGTTATCCGGGTCGCCGTTGTCGCCCGCCCAGCCCGCCGACACCAGGTCGGCTTCGCCGTTCTTGGCGCGGCGCAGCATCTCGGCCCATTCCATTACCCTAATATCGAGCTTGAGGCCGATCTTGGCCAGGTCCTGCTGCAACAGCTCGGCGGACATGCGCGGGTTGGGGTTGGTCTGGCCGCCGTTGTTGCGGGTGAACAGGGTGATGGTGGTGCCCTCCGGCACGCCGGCTTCCTTGAGCAGGGCGCGGGCCTTGTCGAGGTCGTGGGGCGGGTTACGGTTCTCGGTGTTGAAGCCGATCATGCTGGGCGGGTAGGGGTTGATGCCGACCAGCGCATTGCCCTTGCCGAACAGTTGGTCGATGTGGGTCTGGCGGTCGAAGGCGATGTCGATGGCCTGGCGCACGCGCACATCGCTCAGGTACTTGTGCTGGGTGTTCATGGCGATGTAGCTGGTGATCAAAGCTTCCATCTCGGCGATCTTCAGCTTCGGGTCGGCCTTGATCGACGGCACGTCGTCAGGCTTGGGGTACAGCGCCACCTGGCATTCGTTGGCGCGCAGCTTCTGCAGGCGCACGTTGTTGTCCGGGGTGATGGCGAAAATCAGCCCGTTGCTTGGCGGCTTGCCACGGAAGTAGTCCGGGTTGGGCTTGTAGCGCACCTGGGCGTCCTTGCTGTAGCGCTGGAAGATGAACGGCCCGGTGCCGATCGGCTTGCTGTTGAGCTCGCCGGTCTTGCCGGCCTTGAGCAACTGGTCGCCATACTCGGCCGAGTAGATCGAAGTGAAGGCCATGGCCAGGTCGCGCAGGAAGGGCGCCTCGGGGCGGGTCAGGGTGATGACCACGGTGTGCTCGTCGGTTTTTTCCACCGACTTGAGCAGGTCCTGGAAGGCCATGCTCTCGAAATAGGGGTAGCCGACGCTGGTCTTGTCGTGCCACGGGTGGTTCTTGAGGAACTGGCGGTTCAGGCTCCACAGCACGTCGTCGGCGTTGAACTCGCGGGTGGGCTTGAAGTAGTCGGTGGTGTGGAACTTGACGCCTTCACGCAGGTGGAAGGTGTAGGTCAGGCCGTCGGCACTGATATCCCAGCTTTTCGCCAGGGCCGGCTGGATCTCGGTGGTGCCGGGCTTGAAGTCGACCAGGCGGTTGAACACGGTTTCGGCCGAGGCGTCGGCGGTGACCCCCGTGGTGTACTGGACGATGTCGAAGCCCTCGGGGCTGGCTTCGGTGCACACCACCAATGGCTTGGCCGCGACATGGGACGCGGCGCCGAGTATGACTGCTGCCATGGCAGCACGTAGCGGTAGCGATGTCATGGAACCTCCCTGCACTGAATGTTCCAGCGTAGACGCCACGGCCCGCGATGCGCGCAGGCCGTGGCGTCATACGGTCAGAGGATGTTGAACGGAATGGTGGTGACGATACGCAGCTCGTCCAGGCTGCCGTCGGCCTGGGCCTTGCTGGCGCGGTGAGCGGTGTAGGTGGCGCGGATGGTGGTGTCCTTCAGCGCGCCGCTCTGCACGGCATAGGTGGTGCCGATGCCCCACTCGTAGTGGGTTTCGCCGTCCATGCCGTTCACGTCGTAGGCGGTGCCGCGGTAGTGGGTACCGTCGATGCCCCAGCCGCGGGCGTTGTACAGGTTGAACTTCAGGCCCGGTACGCCGTATGGCGCCATGTTCAGCACGTAGGAGATCTGCAGGGATTTCTCGTTCGGGCCGTTGAAGTCCGACAGCAGGGAGTTGGCCAGGTAGATGCCGTTGGTCTCGTGCAGGTAGTCGAAGTATTCGTTGCCGTTCACTTGCTGCCACGAGGCGCTCAGGGTGTGGCCCTGGTGGGTCAGGCCGAACGACAGGCTGTAGGTGTCGTTGTCGATCTCACCCATCTTCTTGCTGCCTTCCTCCACGGTCTTGTAGTAGTTCAGACCGGTGGTCAGGCTCAGTACCGCGCTGTCGCCCAGTACGTGGTTGGCGCCGAAGTAGTACTGGTTCCAGAAGTCGTCGACCTTGGTGGCGTACAGGCTGGTGGTGAGGCTCTTGAACGGCTGGTAGTTCACACCGGCGGTGCTGGCGCGGTCGGTTTCAACGCCCGTGGCGCTGTATTCGCTGCGGAACTTGCTCAGGCTCTGCTCGCTCCGTGGCGAGACGCGGTCGAAGCTGGCGAAGTCGAACGACAGGTTGTCGAACTCGGCGCTGTGCAGGGCCGCACCCTGGAAGGTCGACGGCAGGGCACGGTTGCCGATGTAGGCCAGCATCGGGGTGTCGAGCGACTGGCGGCCGACGGTCAGGGTGGTGTTGGAAATGCGTGCCTTGACGTTGGCCAGGCCTGCCTTGCTCCACTGGTCGACCGGTTCGCCGTCGCTGTGGGTCAGGGTGCGGTTGTTCGGGCCGGCGATGGCCGCACGGCCACGTTCCAGGGCCAGGGCGTTGAACACTGCGACTTCGGTGGCGAAGCCCACGGTGCCCTGGGTGAAGCCCGAGCTGTAGTTGAGGATGGTGCCCTGCACCCAGTTGTCACGGCTGTGGGTCGGTACGCGGGTGACGCCGTCGCCTTTGTAGTAGCGCCACAGCGGTGCGCGGGTGGCGCGTTCGCGGGCGTACCAGTTGCGGGTGGTACCCGACAGGCTCTGGCCGTCGAAGAAACCGGTGGCTTCGGCCTGCTCGCTGCTGGACTTCAAGCTCAGCGGGAAGAAGTCCTGGCTCACGGGGTCAGCGTGGGCCATGGCCGAGAACGCGCCGATCGACAACGCCAGTGCGGTGATTTTGTACTGTCTCAAGGTTGTAGCTCCCTTACGGCTTTTTTTAGTTATCGCCCGGCCTCGAGGGCTGGGCTTTTGGCGGTTAACACGGTGTTGCAAACGTTTGCCTGGGTTCCTTTAGGCAAATTCGGGCTGCACGCAGGCGCAGACATGCACGGGGCATGTCTGGCCTGCGAGGCGGGTTCAGTCGACGCTGACGCCAGCGAAGTCGTTGCGCCCGAAGGGGCTGACCTTGAAGTCGGTGACCTTGGCGCTGATCGGTTGGTTGACGGTGGAGTGGGCCACCGGGGTGATCGGCACTTGTTGCTTGAGGCGTTGTTGCGCCTGTTGGTAGAGGGTGGTGCGCTGCTCCTGGTCGGAAACCTGCTTGGCCTTGGTGACCAGTGAGTCGTACTCAGGGTCGCACCAGCGCGAATAGTTGTTGCTGCCGACGGCGGCGCAGCCGAACAGGGTCCCCAGCCAGTTGTCCGGGTCACCGTTGTCGCCGGTCCAGCCGATCAGCGCGATGTCGTGCTCGCCGGTTTTCATGCGCTTGAGGTACTCGCCCCATTCGTAGCTGACGATGCGCACTTTCAGGCCCAGCTTGTTCCAGTCCGACTGCAGCATCTCGGCCATGAGCTTGGCGTTGGGGTTGTAGGGGCGCTGTACCGGCATGGCCCACAGGGTGATCTCGGTGCCTTCCTTGACGCCGGCGGCCTTGAGCATTTGCTTGGCTTTCTCGGGGTCGTAGGTGGCGTCCTTGATGCTGTTGTCGTAGGACCATTGGGTCGGCGGCATGGCATTGACCGCCTTCTGCCCGGCGCCCTGGTACACCGCGCTGATGATCGCGTCCTTGTTCACCGCCATGTCCAGTGCCTGGCGTACTGGCAGCTGGTTGAACGGTGCGCGTTCGGTGTTGTAGGAGATGTAGCCGAGGTTGAAGCCCGCTTGTTCCATCACGTTGAGCTTCTTGTCCTGCTTGAGTGCCGGAAGGTCCGCCGGGCGCGGGTTCAGGGTCACCTGGCACTCGTCACGGCGCAGTTTCTGGATACGCACCGAGGGGTCGACGTTGATCGAGAACACCAGGTTGTCGAGCTTCACTTCCTCGGGCGCCCAGTATTGCTTGTTGCCCTTGTAGCGGATCTGCGAATCCTTCTGGTAGCGCTGGAACACGAACGGGCCGGTGCCGATCGGTTGCTGGTTGATGTCGCTGGGCTTGCCGGCCTTGAGCAGCTGGTCGGCGTATTCGGCCGAGAGCACCGAGGCGAAGCTCATGGCCAGGTTCTGGATGAACGCGGCATCGACGGCGTTGAGCGTGAACTTCACGGTCATCGGGTCGATCTTTTCGATCGACTTGATGTTCTTGTCCAGGCCCATGCTGACGAAGTAAGGGAACTCGGTAGGGTAGGCCTTGCGGAACGGGTGTTCGCGGTCGTGCATGCGCTGGAAGGTGAACAGCACGTCGTCGGCGTTGAAGTCGCGACTTGGGGTGAAGTCTTTGTTGGCGTGGAACTTCACGCCTTCGCGCAGGTGGAAGGTGTAGCTCAGGCCGCCGTCGGCCACTTCCCAGTTCTTGGCCAGGCCCGGTTGCACGGCGGTACCGCCGCGTTCGAATTCCACCAGGCGGTTGTAGATCGGCTCGGCGGCGTCGTTGTCGGTGGCGGCGGTGAACTGGGCGGTGTCGAAGCCAGCCGGGCTGCCTTCGGAGCAGAACACCAGGTTCTTGGCGAGGGCCATCGGAGTGTTGGCCAGAAGGCCCAGGCCGAGTACAGCGGATAGCAAGGTCAGGTGGTGCATGGCAATTCCTTTGTCCGGTTATGGGGTACGAAGCTCGAATCGGGGCAACAGAAGGCCGTTCCTGACGATAGGTACGTCAGGATGCGGTTTACAGGTTCTAAAGGCTTCTGTTGGCCCGGGAGATTTCCGGCTGAGACAGAGAAATTTCCTACTGCCTCTGCGTGAACGTCATCGCCCTGTCGGGGTTAAGGCCGACAGGGCGATGCTGTCCGTCATTTCTCCACGCTTACCCCATAGAAGGAGTTCAGGCCGAATGGGCTGATCTTGAAGTCCTTCACCTTGGCGCTCATCGGTTGGTAGACCGTGGAGTGGGCGATAGGGGTCATCGGCACCTGTTCCTTGAGGATGTGCTGCGCCTGCTTGTACAGCTCGGTGCGCTTGGC
Organism: Pseudomonas sp. NPDC089554; assembly: GCF_050280645.1. Lineage (NCBI taxonomy): Bacteria > Pseudomonadati > Pseudomonadota > Gammaproteobacteria > Pseudomonadales > Pseudomonadaceae > Pseudomonas > Pseudomonas sp. NPDC089554. The sequence goes on along the minus strand of NZ_JBNNVR010000129.1, from coordinate 4,672 downwards.
CTGGTCGGAGGTGGCCTTGGCCTGCTTGATCAGGTCGTCGTAGGGCTTGTAGCACCATTTGGAGAAGTTGTTGCCGGCCAGTGCGTCGCAGCCGAACAGGGTGCCCAGCCAGTTGTCCGGGTCACCGTTGTCACCGCTCCAGCCAATCAGCATGGCGCCGTTCTCGCCACCTTTGGAACGCTTGATGTACTCGCCCCACTCGAAGCTGACGATCTTGGCCTTGATGCCCACCTTGGCCCAGTCGGCCTGGAGCATTTCAGCCATCAGCTTGGCGTTGGGGTTGTAGGGGCGCTGTACCGGCATGGCCCACAGGTCGATCTCGGTGCCTTCCTTGACGCCGGCTTCCTTGAGCAGCTGCTTGGCTTTCTCAGGGTCGAACGGGGCGTCCTTGATGGTGGTGTCGTAGGACCACTGGGTCGGTGGCATGGCATTGACCGCCAGCTGGCCGGCACCCTGGTACACGGTCTCGATGATCTTCTGCTTGTCGACGGCCATGTCCAGCGCCTGGCGCACCTTCAGCTGGGCCATCGGGTTGGGCTCGTTGCTGCCCTTGATCTTGTCCATCACGTTGTAGGCGATGTAGCCGAGGTTGAAGCCGGCCTGGTCAGGCATCTGCAGCTTCGGGTCGGCCTTGAGCGGCTGGATGTCCGCCGGACGTGGGAACAGGGTGACCTGGCACTCGTTCTTCTTCAGCTTCTGCATGCGCACGGAGGCGTCGGTGCTGATGGCGAAGATCAGGTTGTCGATCTTCACGTCCTCGGGCTTCCAGTAGTCCTTGTTGCCCTTGAAGCGGATCTGCGCGTCCTTCTGGTACTTGTTGAACACGAATGGGCCGGTGCCGATCGGCTTCTGGTTGATGTCGGCGGCCTTGTTCTGCTTGAGCAGCTGGTCGGCGTATTCGGCGGACTGGATCGAGGCGAAGCTCATGGCCAGGTTCTGGATGAACGCGGCGTCCACTTCGTTGAGGGTGAAGCGCACGGTGTGCTCATCGACCTTCTCGACCTTGGCGATGTTCTTGTCCATGCCCATGTCGGTGAAGTACGGGAATTCGGTGGGGTAGGCCTTGCGGAACGGCATGTCCTTGTCGAGCATGCGGTTGAAGGTGAACAGCACGTCGTCGGCGTTGAATTCGCGGCTCGGCTTGAAGTACTCGGTGGTGTGGAACTTGACGCCTTCGCGCAGGTGGAAGGTGTAGGTCTTGCCGTCGGCTGCCACTTCCCATTTGGTTGCCAGGCCCGGGATCACGGCGGTGCCGCCGCGCTCGAACTGGGTCAGGCGGTTGAACATGGTTTCGGCCGAGGCGTCGAAGTCGGTTCCGGTGGTGTATTGCCCTGGGTCGAAGCCGGCCGGGCTGCCTTCGGAGCAGAACACCAGGCTGGAAGCGGCGAGGGCGGAAGGAGCGCCGGCGAGCAAGCCTGCGCCGACCAGGAACGGAATGACTGCGTGTTTGAGCATTGTGGCCTCATTGTTGTCATTTTTGGTTTGAGGTGGCCTCGTGAGCCGACCTGCGGATACTTATGCAGGGGGTGTACCCAATGCAACACTCGAAGGGATAGGCGGCACCCAAAAGGTGGCACGGACGTACATCAATGTCGCATTGCTGTAATTTTGACGCGGGTTGAACGTTTGCGCGCGTCAAGAAACTTTCTTTTGCGCAATATTTCGATGCAAATGAGGTGAAAGATTGCGCTGATTTGGTGCGCTGGACCTATCCGAATGGATGGCCGGAGAGTGGCGAAATAGAGGCTTTGCGCCATCAGGCGGCACCTTTCCGGGGCGCCACCTGATGAAAAACGCGGTTACTGCATTTGTACTTCGATCAGACCGTCGGCGTTCATGCTGACTTCGCTGGTACCGGCTTCGATGTCTGGCGACGGCGCGGCTTCGTCGGCGCCCATGGCTTTCATCGCCATCGGTGCGCTGCGCAGGTAAGGGCGTGGGTAGCCGCTGCTGTTGAGGTTCAGGCTGACCACCTTGTAGCCCTTGCCGCCCAGTGCCTCGGTGGCCAGCTGGGCGCGGGCCTTGAAGGCGTTGACCGCATCCTTGAGCAACTCGTCCTCACTGGCCTTGCGGGTGGTTGGGGCGATGGAGAAGTCCATGCCGCCCATCTTCAGGTCAGTCAGCAACTCGCCGGTGAGCTTGGACAGGGCCGGGAAGTCGGCGCTTTCCAGGCGCAGTTCGGCGCGCTCGCGCCAGCCGGTGATCTTCTGGCCCTTGGTGTCGTAGATCGGGTAGCTGTTGCGGCTGCCCTGGCTGATCTTCACTTCCTTGACGCCACGGGCCTGCTGCACGGCCTTGTTCATGGTCTCGGTGATCTGCTTGGCGAGCTTGCCCGGGTCGGTGTTCTGCGCTTCGCTGTACAGGGTCACCACCATCAGGTCGCGCGCCACTTCCTTGCTGACCTCGGCACGCAGCGACACCTGGTTGTAGCGTGGCTCGTCGGCGGCCAGGGCCGGCAGGCTGGTGAGCAGGCCACAGGAAAGGGCCAGGGCGGCGCCGTGACGGGAAATTTGCATGTATGACTCCTTGAGTGAAAGCGTGGAGTGGACGTCCGTTCCACGCATGGCCGATCAGACCGGAAACAGTGTAGTGGGTTCAACAGTGCCATCATCGAGCTGTGACAAACTGTGGCGCTTTGCCGCATCGCTACAGCGAGCTTCCTGGCTTGGGTATACTCCAGGCGTTTTTTTGCAGCACTGATCGGGAGAGCTCATGCTCGCCGCCGCACATCCGTTGTCCGCCACCCGCCAGAACCTCTGGCGCCTGACCGTCATCCGCATCCTGGTGCTGGCCGCCCAGGCCGGCTCCGTGGGCGTGGCCTACTGGACCGAACTGTTGCCACTGCCGTGGCTGTCGCTGGCCGCCACCCTGGCGCTGTCCTCGCTGCTGTGCGCCTTCACCGCCTTGCGCTTGCGCCTGTCGTTGCCGGTCACCGAACTCGAATACGCCTTCCAGCTGGCCTGCGACCTGTTGATCCACAGCGCCTTGCTGTATTACTCCGGTGGCTCGACCAACCCCTTCGTCTCCTATTACCTGGTACCGCTGGCGATCGCTGCGGTGACCTTGCCCTGGATCTATTCGCTGGTGCTCTCGGGCATCGCCCTGGCGGCCTACAGCCTGCTGCTGGTGCAGTTCTACCCGCTCGAGACGCTGCCGATGGCGCGGGACAAGATGCAGGTGTACGGCATGTGGCTGAGTATCGCCCTGGCCGCAGCGGTCATCACCTTCTTCGCCGCACGCATGGCCGAGGAATTGCGCCGCCAGGAGCAACTGCGCGCCGAGCGCCGCGAAGACAGCCTGCGCGACGAGCAGCTACTGGCCGTGGCCACCCAGGCCGCCGGCGCCGCCCACGAGCTGGGCACGCCCTTGGCGACCATGAGCGTGCTGCTCAACGAGATGCGCCAGGACCATTCGGACCCGCAGTTGCAGGAAGACCTGCAAGTGCTGCAGGACCAGGTCAAGCTTTGCAAGCAAACCCTGCAACAGCTGGTGCGTGCCGCCGAGGCCAACCGGCGTATGAACCTCCAGGAGCAGGACGTCACCGCCTGGCTCGACGAAGCGCTCAACCGCTGGCACCTGATGCGCCCCGAAGCCAGCTACCGCTTCCAGCGCCTGCGCGACGGCACAGTGCCGCGCCTGACACCGCCGCCCGACCTGACCCAGGCCCTGCTGAACCTGCTGAACAACGCCGCCGATGCCTGCCCGGATGACCTCGAGGTGCGCCTGGACTGGGACGCCCAGGACATCCTGATCAGCATCCGCGACCACGGCCCCGGCGTGCCGGTGGCCATCGCCGAGGCCATCGGCAAGCCATTCTTTACCACCAAGGGCAAAGGCTTCGGCCTGGGCCTGTTCCTGAGCAAGGCCAGCGTGACGCGCGCAGGCGGCTCGGTGAAACTCTATAGTCATGAGCAGGGCGGCACCCTGACCGAACTGCGGCTGCCCCGTGGCACGCGAGGAGAAGAACGATGAGCGAAGAAAACCTGGTCGAAGGCGAAGAACTGCCGCACCTGCTGCTGGTGGACGACGACGCCACCTTCACCCGCGTCATGGCCCGCGCCATGAGCCGCCGCGGCTTTCGCGTAAGCACGGCGTCGAGCGCCGAGGAAGGGCTGGTGGTGGCCCAGCAGGACCTGCCGGACTACGCCACGCTCGACCTGAAGATGGATGGCGACTCGGGCCTGGTACTGCTGCCCAAGCTGCTGGAGCTGGACCCGGAGATGCGTGTGTTGATCCTCACCGGCTATTCGAGCATCGCCACGGCGGTGGAGGCGATCAAGCGCGGCGCCTGCAACTACCTGTGCAAGCCGGCCGATGCCGACGATGTGCTGGCGGCGCTGCTGTCCGAGCATGCCGACCTCGATACGCTGGTACCGGAGAACCCGATGTCGGTGGACCGCCTGCAATGGGAGCACATCCAGCGCGTGCTGAACGAGCACGAGGGCAATATCTCGGCTACCGCGCGGGCGCTGGGGATGCACCGGCGGACCTTGCAGCGCAAGTTGCAGAAGCGGCCAGTGCGGCGCTGAGCGGCAAGATGATCCAGGATCGGCGGTGGCTCCATTCGCGGGCAAGCCCGCTCCTACAGGGGCGCTGGGAAACCGGTAGGAGCGGGCGTGCCCGCGGAGAGGGCACCGCCGCTTTTAAGGGCACCACCACGCGCCATCCCTTG
>NZ_JBNNVR010000128.1:0-11327 GCF_050280645.1 Pseudomonas sp. NPDC089554 | reverse complement strand
GGGCTTCGCCGGTAGGCAGCAACCAGCGCAGGCTTGGCAGGTCGGCGTGCTGTTCTTCGAGCAGGGCTTGAATCAGCGCTGGAGTCGATTTCCATGCGGATGCGGCTGGCGGCTTCGTCGATCAGGTCGATGGCCTTGTCCGGCAGCTGGCGGTCGGTGATGTAGCGGTGGCTGAGCTTGGCGGCAGCGATGATCGCACCGTCGGTGATGGCCACCTTGTGGTGCACTTCATAGCGCTCCTTCAGACCGCGCAGGATGGCGATGGTGTCTTCCTCGCTCGGCTCCTCCACCAGCACCTTCTGGAAGCGCCGCTCGAGCGCGGCATCCTTCTCGATGAACTGGCGGTATTCGTTGAGCGTGGTGGCGCCGACGCAATGCAGCTCGCCACGGGCCAAGGCCGGCTTGAGCATGTTGCCCGCGTCCATGGCGCCCTCGCCTTTGCCGGCGCCGACCATGGTGTGCAGTTCGTCGATGAACAGGATGACCTGGCCGTCCTGCTTGGACAGCTCGTTGAGCAAGCCCTTGAGGCGCTCTTCGAATTCGCCGCGGTACTTGGCACCGGCGATCAGCGCGCCCATGTCCAGCGCCAGCAGGCGCTTGCCTTTCAGACCATCCGGCACTTCGCCATTGATGATGCGCTGGGCCAGGCCCTCGGCGATGGCGGTCTTGCCCACGCCAGGCTCGCCGATCAACACCGGGTTGTTCTTGGTGCGTCGTTGCAGCACCTGCACGGTGCGGCGAATTTCATCGTCACGGCCAATCACCGGGTCGAGCTTGCCTTCCTCGGCACGCTTGGTGAGGTCGACGGTGTACTTGTCCAACGCCTGGCGCGACTCCTCGGCGTTGGCGTCATTCACCGCCGCACCGCCACGCAGGTTGTTGATGGCGTTTTCCAGGGCCTTCTTGCTCACGTCCTGGCCAAGCAGCAGCTTGCCAATCTTGCTGTTCTCGTCCATGGCGGCGAGCAACACCAATTCACTGGAGATGAACTGGTCGCCTTTCTGCTGGGCCAGGCGGTCGGCCTGGTTGAGCAGGCGCGCCAGGTCCTGCGACATGTTCACGTCGCCGGTGGGGTTCTGGATTTTCGGCAGTTGGTCCAGCTCCTTGGTCAACGCCTTGCGCAGGCTGTTGACGTCGAAGCCCACCTGCATCAGCAGGGGCTTGATCGAGCCGCCCTGCTGGTCGATCAGCGCCTGCAGCAGGTGCAGGGGCTCGATGGCCGGGTGGTCCATGCCCACGGCCAGGGATTGAGAGTCGGATAACGCCAGTTGCAGCTTGCTGGTCAAACGGTCTATTCGCATGGGGATACCTTCCTTTAAAAGGCAGGCGGAGCGATGGACAGCACCTGAAATGAAGAACCTGCCAGAGATGACCAATAGATAGGGCTGATTCTGGAAGATTCAAGCGTAGCGGGGTTGACGGGGGTCATGCTGGATGAAGGCGAAACCTTTATTGCGGACCCAGCCAGACCAGCGAAGCGAAACGCCCACCCTGCGGGGTGCGGCGATAGGAGAAGAAGCGTGGGTCGCTGACCGTGCAGAAGCCGCCACCATATATAGCGGTAACGCCACGGGCGGCCAGGCGGATGCGCGCCAACGCGTAGATATCGGCCATCACCTTGCCCGGACGCTCACCGGGCACGAAAGCCGTTGCTGCCTCGGGGTGTTGGGCGGTGAACGCTTCGCGCACTTCCAGCCCGACTTCGAAGGCCTGCGGGCCGATGGCCGGGCCAAGCCATACCAGTACGTCTTCCGGCGCCAGCGCCAGGCGCTCGAGGGTGGCTTCCAGCACGCCGCCCGCCAGGCCGCGCCAGCCGGCATGAGCCGCCGCCACGCGGGTACCGGCGCGGTCGCAGAACAGCACGGGCAGGCAATCGGCGGTCATCACGGCGCAGGCGATACCAGGCTGGTCGGTCCAGCTGGCGTCGGCTTCAGCGACGTGCGAGGGATCGGCATCGGCCACGTCCAGGCCATGCACCTGCTTGAGCCAGGCCGGGCGGATGCTGAAGGTATCACTCAAGCGGCGGCGGTTCTCGGCGACGGCAGCTGGGTCGTCGCCGACATGGTCGCCGAGGTTGAGGGTGGCGTAGGGCGGCAGGCTGACGCCGCCCTCGCGGGTGGTGACGCAGGCGCGGACCGAGGCTGGCGCGGGCCAGTCGGGAAGGATCAGCGACGGCGTCAGGCCGCTCATCCGATAAAGCTCTCGCGGTCCTGGTTGAGCAGCGACAGCAGCCAGACGAAGTCATCCGGCAGCGGCGAGGCCCATTCCATGCGCTCACCGGTGGTCGGGTGGTCCAGTGCCAGGAAGCGTGCATGCAGGGCCTGGCGCGGGAAGTGCTTCACCGCCTCGACCATGGCCACGCTGGCCGCAGGCGGAATACGGAAGCGCACGCCGTAGGTCTGGTCGCCGACCAGCGGGAAGCCGACGTGGGCCATGTGCACGCGAATCTGGTGGGTGCGACCGGTCTCCAGCTTCACCCGCACATGGGTGTGCGAACGGAAGCGCTTGAGCACGCGGTAGTGGCTGACCGCAGGCTTGCCACCCTCGGTCACCGCCATACGCTGACGCTCGCCGCCGTGACGACCAATGGGGGCGTCGATCTTGCCACCGGCGATCACCACACCCACCACGATGCATTCATAGATGCGGCTGACCGAGCGCTTCTGCAGTTGGTCGACGAGGTTGGTCTGCGCCTGCAGGGTCTTGGCCACCACCATCAAGCCGGTGGTGTCCTTGTCCAGGCGATGCACGATACCGGCGCGCGGCACGTTGACGATGTCCGGCACATGGTGCAACAGGGCATTGAGCAGGGTGCCGTCGGGGTGACCGGCCGCCGGGTGAACCACAAGCCCCGCGGGCTTGTTGATCACCAGGATCTGGTCGTCCTCGTAGACGATGTCCAGCTCGATGTCCTGAGCCACCCATTCGCCCTGGGCTTCCTGCTCGGCTTCGAGGGCCAGGATGGCGCCACTGTGGACGGTGTCGCGCGGTCGCAGCACCGCGCCATCGACCGTCAGGCGGCCATCTTTGATCCACGAGGACAGGCGCGAACGCGAGTACTCGGCGAACAATTGGGCGGCGACTTGGTCGAGGCGTTGGCCGCCCAGTTCGGACGGGACCTCTGCGCTAAGTTGAATGATCTCGGACATGCTCGAATCGACGGGCGTACAGCCTTTGGTTTCGGCTGCTCGCTTGTGGTTAAATACGGCTTCTTTTGCCCCGGGGTTGGCCGGGGGCGCTCATCATAACAGGACGGCACCGCCCAAGACAGCGGCCGTCAAAGGGACGCAAGCCGCCATGCAAGTGAAACACCTGCTGCTGATCGCCATCCTCGGGCTCACCGCTGCCTGTTCCTCTAACAAGGAAGTCATCGACGAGAACCTCAGCGAGGCCGAGTTGTACCAGCAGGCGCAGGCCGACCTGGACAACTCCAGCTACACCAGTGCCGTGAACAAGCTCAAGGCCCTGGAGTCGCGCTACCCGTTCGGCCGCTACGCCGACCAGGCCCAGCTCGAGCTGATCTACGCCAACTACAAGAACGCCGAGCCAGAGGCCGCCAAGTCGGCCGCCGAGCGCTTCATCCGCCTGCACCCGCAGCACCCGAACGTCGACTACGCCTACTACCTCAAGGGCCTGACCTCGTTCGACCAGGACCGCGGCCTGGTGGCGCGCTTCCTGCCGCTGGACATGACCAAGCGTGACCCGGGTGCGGCGCGCGACTCCTATAACGAGTTCGCCCAGCTCACCAGCCGCTTCCCCAACAGCCGCTACTCGCCGGACGCCAAGCAGCGCATGATCTACCTGCGCAACCTGCTGGCCGCCTACGAAATCCACGTGGCCGACTACTACATGACCCGCGAGGCCTACGTGGCCGCTGCCAACCGTGGCCGCTACGTGGTGGAGAACTTCCAGGAAACCCCATCGGTGGGTGACGGCCTGGCGGTGATGACCGAGGCCTACCAGAAGATGCACCTGGACGACCTGGCCGCCACCAGCCTGGAGACCCTCAAGCTCAACTACCCAGACCACCCGAGCCTGGTCGATGGCCAGTTCGTGCCCAAGCAGAGCGAGAGCGACGGGCGTTCGTGGCTGTCCACCGCCACCCTGGGCCTGATCGAGACCGACACCCCGCTGCCACCGGGTGAAACCCGTGCCAACCAGGATGTGGTCCGCCAGTTCCGCGACGCCCGCGACGAAATGTCGCCAGACCTGCTGCCCAAGGACGAGAATGGCGACCCGATCGTGCCGGAAGGCCCGAAAGACGTCGAACAGGATCGCTCCTGGTTCAGCTACCTGACCTTCGGTCTGTTCGACTGATACCGCGCGCTACAGAGAAAGGGAGGCCAAGGCCTCCCTTTTTTCATGCCCGCGTCCTAGACTGTCGCCTTCCCTTCTCGACAAGCTGGACACCATGGTTCGCCTACTCTTCTGGATCGCCCTGATCGCTGCCGCATTCTGGCTGTGGCGCAAGTTCAAGATCAGCCAGGCATCGCGCCCCGAGCCCAAGCTCGACGACCCACTGAAGATGGTGCGCTGCGCCCACTGTGGCGTGCACGTGCCCAATGACCGGGCCTTGCAGCTGGGTAGCCAGTGGTATTGCAGCCAGGCACACCTCGAGCAAGGGCCGGAGCACAAATGATCATAGGGGCCTGGGCACTGTTCGATCAGCCCAGGCGCCCGGCAGGCGCATAGGGTGCGGGGTCGATGATCGGCTCGCCGCCCGTCAGCAAGTCGGCGAACAGTTGGCACGATGCAGGCGCCAGCACCAGCCCGTTGCGGTAATGACCGCAGTTCAGCCACAAGCCCGCATGGCCTGGCACCTCGCCGATATACGGAATGCCCTCGGGTGACCCCGGCCGCAGCCCGACCCAATGCGCAACCGGGGTCGCACCGGCCAAGGCCGGCAACAGTTCGACCGCCGAAGCCTTGAGGCTTTCCAATGCATCGCCTGTCGGCGTCTTGTCGTAGCCCGCATGCTCCAGGGTACTGCCGACGAGGATGTGCCCATCGCGCCGAGGAATGGCGTAGCGCCCCTTGGCCAACACCATGCTCGGCAGGAAGTCCTGCGCGCACTTGAACAGAATCATCTGCCCCTTGACCGGCTCGACCGGCAGCACCAGGCCGAGGGTGGCCAGCAAGTCGCCACTCCAGGCGCCAGCACAGAGCACCACATCGTCGGCGTGCAGCACGCCCTCTTGCGTCAGCACGCCGGTTACCCGGCCCTGCGCGTGCTGGAAGCCTTCGATACGGCAGTGTTCACGCAAGCTGACATTGGGCTGCGCCAGCAGCGCAGCTTTCAGCGCCTTCACCAAGCGCGGGTTGCGCACGTTGGCCACGCCTGCCATGTAGATGGCCCGTTGGAAACCTGGGCCGAGCACCGGCACCGCATCGTAGGCCGCCGAGATATCCACGGCGCTGAGCGGACGCCGCTCCCGCTGGGCCCAGGCAAGCGCATCGGCCTCATCGTCCAGGTCCAGCCAATACAAGCCGGTGGTATGCACCTCGGGATCGACGCCGGTACTGGCGAACAGACGCTCGCCAAGCTGCGGATAGAAGTCTTGGGACCAATGCGCCAACGCCGTTACCGCCGGGCTGTAGCGCCACGGGTACAGCGGCGAGACGATGCCGCCACCCGCCCAGGATGACTCGCGGCCGAGCTCGCCCTGGTCACACACCACCACCCGCTCGACCTTCGCCGCCAGGTTGAACGCCGTCAACAGGCCGATCACCCCGCCGCCGACCACCACTACTTGCTTGCTCATCTGTCGATCCAACACCTTGTAGAAACCTTTGGCCTCATCGCCCCATGCGCTCAACCACTCCAACACCCGCCGGCATCGTCGTCCGCTCCGGGGTTTCCACGCACACCGGCCTGATCGAGCGAGTAATCGCCGCAACTATCGTGCGCCATCAGGCCGCCCGGCAGACGCGTGGCCAGCAACTGGTAGCCGTCGCCGTCACGCCGAGCTTGCAGGTTGTAGTAGCGATTACCACTGGGCAGGAGCGTTACCAACTGATCATTGTCAGCGTACTCGCCAACGCGGGCACGATCGCGCTCCAGGCGGTGCGCCGCATCGTGCAGCAGACCGACCACTTCGCCGCGCACAGCACGCCGAAGCTGGTCGCTGTAACTGGGGTAGGCAATGCTTGCCAGAATGCCGGTCACCGCCAGGACAATCAACAACTCGATAAGGCTCAGGCCTTGCTGCATGTCAGTGCTCCCTCAAGCGCTGGCGCCAGAGAATACGCTGAAGCGATTCTGGTGACTGCTCACTCACTGCATAGACCGCTTCCAGCACATGGCGCGCACGCACCTGCTGGCTAACGGCGGTAATTCGGAACAATGTCACCGGCTCGCCTTCCGGCACATGGGCTGCCAACGTGCTTTCTCCCAGGTTCTGCAACAGGAAGAAGCCGCGCGAGCCCTGCTGCCAAAAGGGCTCATCCCCGCGAATATCGTGCGGTGTAGCCGGTGGTTGGCACGCCAGGCAGGCCTGCGGCGGTGCCAGGCTTAGCTGCTCGCGGCCCTCCAGCAAGCTCACCTGCGCATCTTCCAGTGCCTGTGCGGCCCGAAGCAGCTCACCACTGGTCCATGACAGCAGCAACGCCTCGCGTAAACCTGAGGCGACCAGCAGCCCTAGCAGCAAGCTCAACGTCAGGGTGAGCATCAGCACCATCCCACGTTGGCGCTTCATGGCGCGGGCAACCGGTTACGTAGCGCCACGCTCAGTTCGTATTGCTGTTCCAGCTGCTGCGTGGGCTCGAACAGTTGCAAACGTATGTCCAGGCGCTGCCCCTCGCCGGCCTGCACCTGGGTTATCCACAGCCCCTTCACGTTATCGATCAACCTGGCATTCAGGCCCCCACTGCTCAGCATCAGGCTGCCGTCGTGTACCCGGTAGTGCTGTTGGCGCAAGGGGAAGGCCAGGCTGTCGCCGTCTGCGAGATGTCCACCGGCCAGCACCTTGGCCCAAGTGCGACAGTCGCTGAGCACGGTCCAGTCAGGCGCGCCAGCCGCCCCGGGCAACTCGCCCGCCAACAGGCTCAGACTGGCCAACCGGCCATCGGTGGTGCGGGTGATCTGCAACGGCGCGGCAAATGCCTGGGCAGCGGCTGCGCTGGGAAAGTCGATGGCATGCGTTGCCAGGCAGCCGAACACGCCAGTCATGCGGATGTCCTGGACCAGGCGCTGCAGCGCAAGCCGGGCATCCTCCTGCAGGCGTGCCGAAGCGCCCTGCAAGCGCCAGCTTTGCTGGCTGGATACCAGCACCTGCCCCGCGGCCGCCAGCAACATCAGCCCGATCGCCAATGCCAGCAGCGCCTCCAGCAGGCCAAACCCTCGTTGCAGGCGGCTCATGGTGTCACCCTGCCCTGCAAGACAATGACTTGCCAGGCCGTGTCGTGGCGCTCTTGCCAACGAGCCTCCAAGACCAGGGCACCCGCTTGCGAAGTCACCTGCCCTTCAGCCGAACGCCCCAGCAGTGTGGTAAGCCGCCGTCGCCATTCGCCAAGCGCCTGTTCATCTACCCTGCCCTCGGCACGCATGCGCTCCAGCGTGGCCTGTGCCGCCTGCACCACCTGGCTATCGCGCCGGGCCGCCTCGCTGGCCTGCAACGCCTGCAGTTGCAGCGCAGCGCTGGCCAACACGCCCAGCGCCAGCACCACCATCGATAGCAGTACCTCCAGCAAGGTCATACCTCGTTCCCTGGCTTCCATGACTCCGCCTCCTGCGAATTTTCCTGCGGGTAACGCTCGTCTGGTCGACTGGACCTCCTGCCCATCGACACCGAAGCTATAGAGAAGCACTTCCAGGGAGGAATGCACGATGCGGCAACAGGGAGCAACACTGCTACAAATGATGACCACACTGGCGCTGATCGGCGTCCTACTTCAACTCGGCGCCCCCGCCTACGCCACCTTCACCGCCGACCTACACCAAGCCGCCATTGCCCGTGACCTGGCGCAGACACTACGCACCGCACGCAGCCACGCCATGCTGCAAAACCAGGCGGTACTGGTAAGGCCATTGAAGGAGGACTGGGGACAAGGCTGGCGTATGCAACTGGCGCACGGCGGGCAGATATTGCGCGAACACCGTCAGCTGCGACCGGTGCACATCGTTGCCAACATGAGGCAGGTGACGTTTAGCGGGCTGGGCATACCGCTGCGAGGGAATGGGGCATTCTTCGGCGGGGCGTTGCAGCTCTGCCCACAAAACAAAGGCGCCAGCCACCATCAGGTGGTACTGGCGCCCAGCGGCAGGGTCAGCTTGCGTGCAGAGGCGGTGGCACCGCCAGGCTGTGCGAGTGGCTGATCAGATCAGCGAACGAACCCGCAGCTCCTTGGGCATCGAGAAGGTGATGTTCTCTTCACGGCCATCGAGCTCTTCGGCACCACTGGCACCCCAGGCCCTGAGCTGGTCGATCACGCCACGTACCAGCACTTCCGGCGCCGAAGCCCCTGCGGTGATCCCGATGCGGCCGACACCTTCGAACCAGCCTTGCTGCAGGTCTTCGGCACCGTCGATCAGGTAGGCCGGCGTGCCCATGCGCTCGGCCAGCTCGCGCAGGCGATTGGAGTTGGAGCTGTTGGGGCTGCCGACCACCAGCACGACGTCCGACTCGTCGGCCAGTTGCTTGACCGCATCCTGGCGGTTCTGGGTGGCATAGCAGATATCGTCCTTGCGCGGGCCGCCGATGTTCGGGAAGCGCGCACGCAGGGCATCGATGACCCGGCTGGTGTCGTCCATCGACAAGGTAGTCTGGGTGACGAAAGCCAGGTGATCCGGGTCGCGCACCTGCAAGGTGGCCACGTCGTCCTCGTCTTCGACGAGGTAGATGGAACCGCCGTTGCTGGTGTCGTACTGGCCCATGGTGCCCTCGACTTCCGGGTGCCCGGCATGGCCGATGAGGATGCATTCACGTCCGTCGCGGCTGTACTTGGCCACTTCGATATGCACCTTGGTCACCAGTGGGCAGGTCGCATCGAACACCTTCAGGCCACGGCCAGCCGCTTCCTGGCGCACGGCCTGGGAAACGCCATGGGCACTGAAGATGACGATGACATCGTCCGGCACCTGGTCCAGCTCCTCGACGAAGATCGCGCCACGGTTGCGCAGGTCTTCGACGACGAACTTGTTGTGCACCACTTCATGACGCACGTAGATCGGCGGGCCGAAGACTTCCAGGGCGCGGTTTACGATCTCGATCGCCCGGTCCACCCCTGCGCAGAAGCCGCGGGGGTTGGCGAGTTTGATTTGCATGCTCGGCTCCAGGCTCACAGGCCCTTGACTTCGAGGATCTCCACCTCGAAGTTCAGGGTCTTGCCGGCCAGTGGGTGATTGAAGTCGATGGTCACCTGGCTGTCGTCGAAGGCTTTCACCACGCCCGGCAGCTCGGTGTTGGCAGCGTCGTTGAAGATCACCAGCAGGCCTTCGGACAGCTCCATGCCATCGAATTGACCACGCGGCATGACTTGCACGTTCTGTGGGTTCGGCTGGCCGAAGGCGTTCTCCGGGGCAACCACGACGGTGCGCTTGTCACCCGCCTTGAAGCCGAACAGCGCATTCTCGAAGCCCGGCAGCAAGTTGCCGTCGCCGACCTTGAAGGTAGCCGGGGACTTGTCGAAGGTGCTGTCGACGGTGTCGCCATTTTCCAGGTGCAGGGCGAAGTGCAGGGTCACTTCGGTGTCCTGCCCGATACGGGTCTCAGTCATGCACCGGCTCCTCGGATTTCTTGCTCTTGAACATATCCAGCGCCAGCATCACCGCACCAACGGTGATGGCGCTGTCAGCCACGTTGAAGGCTGGGAAGTAATGGGTGTTGCGCCAGTGCACCAGGATGAAGTCGACCACATGGCCCAGCACGACACGGTCGTACAGGTTGCCCAGCGCGCCGCCCAGCACCAGGGCCAGGGCGATCGCCAGCCAGGTCTCGTTGCGCCCCAGGCGCTTGAGCCAGACCACCAGCACGGCACTGACCACCACGGCGATCACGGCGAACAGCCAGCGCTGCCAGCCGGAGCTGTCGGCGAGGAAGCTGAACGCCGCGCCGGTGTTGTAGGCCAGGGTCCAGCTGAAGTAGTCGGGGATGACCACGATCTGCTGGTACATGCTCAGCGAGCTGTCGAAATACACCTTGGTGGCCTGGTCGATGACCAGCACCAGCAGGCTCAGCCAGAGCCAGGCAAGACGCCCGAAGCGCCCCGCTACAGGGTTAGGCATAGTGGCGCACCTCACCATTACCGCTCATGTTGTCGACGCAACGGCCGCAGATTTCCGGATGTTCCGGGTGGCTGCCGACATCGGCGCGGAAGTGCCAGCAACGGCCACACTTGGCGTGGCCGGACTTGACGACCTTCAGCTTGAGCCCTTCGACTTCGGTTGTCACCGCGTCGCTTGGCGCCTGGATGAACGGCACCACGCTGGCAGCGGAGGTGATCAGCACGAAACGCAGCTCGTCACCCAGCTTGGCCAGGTCTGCGCTCAGGCCTTCTTCGGCGAACAGGGTCACTTCGGCCTGCAGGTTGCCACCGATGGCCTTGGCCACGCGCTGGTTCTCCAGTTCCTTGTTGACCGCGGCCTTCACGGCCATCACGCGGTCCCAGTAGGCGCGGTCCAGCTCGGCATCGGCCGGCAGCTCCGACAGGCCCTGGTACCAGGTGTTGAGCATGACCGACTCGTTGCGCTCGCCCGGCAGGTACTGCCAGATTTCATCGGCGGTGAAGGCCAGGATCGGCGCGATCCAGCGCACCAGCGCTTCGCTGATGTGGTACAGCGCGGTCTGGCAGGAACGGCGGGCGACGCTGTTGACACCGGTGGTGTACTGGCGGTCCTTGATGATGTCGAGGTAGAAGCCGCCCAGCTCCTGGACGCAGAAGTTGTGCACCTTGGAGTAGACGTTCCAGAAGCGATATTCACCGTAGTGCTCTTCCAGCTCGCGCTGCAGCAGCAGGGTACGGTCGACCGCCCAGCGGTCCAGCGCCAACATGTCTTCGGCTGGCAGCAGGTCGCGGGCCGGGTCGAAGCCCGACAGGTTGGAAAGCAGGAAGCGTGCGGTGTTGCGGATACGCCGGTAGGCATCGGCGCTGCGCTGCAGGATCTGCTCGGAAACGGCCATTTCGCCGGAGTAGTCGGTGGCCGATACCCACAGGCGCAGGATGTCGGCACCCAGGGTGTCGTTGACCTTCTGCGGCTCGATGGTATTGCCCAGCGACTTGGACATCTTGCGGCCGTTCTCGTCCACGGTGAAACCGTGGGTCAGCAGCTCGCTGGGTATAAACGCTCTCTTGTGGGGCGTTGTGGTGACAGGAGATCGGCGTCGTTCGTG
>NZ_JBNNVR010000127.1:0-11655 GCF_050280645.1 Pseudomonas sp. NPDC089554 | reverse complement strand
ACCTTCGGCAAGGGCACCGTGCAGACCATCCAGCCGCTCAACCACGGCGAGCTGAAGCTGACACTGGCCTATGGCATGAGCAGCCGCCAGGTGTTCTTCCGGGTCATGGTGCCGCAGATGATTCGCCTGGCAATTCCCGGGTTCACCAACAACTGGCTGGTGCTGACCAAGGCCACCGCGCTGATTTCCGTGGTCGGCCTGCAAGACATGATGTTCAAGGCCAAGCAGGCGGCAGATGCCACCCGCGAACCCTTCACCTTCTTCCTGGCGGTGGCGGCGTTGTACCTGGTGATCACCAGTGTCTCGCTGCTGGCGCTGAAGTATCTCGAGAAGCGCTACTCGGTGGGCGTAAAGGCGGCTGAACTATGATCTTCGACTACAACGTCATCTGGGAGGCCATGCCGCTGTACCTGGGTGGCTTGCTGACCACCTTGAAGCTGCTGGCGTTCTCGCTGTTCTTCGGCCTGCTGGCGGCGGTGCCGCTGGGGCTGATGCGGGTGTCGAAGCAGCCTGTGGTGAACTTCACTGCCTGGCTCTACACCTACGTGATCCGCGGCACGCCGATGCTGGTGCAGCTGTTCCTGATCTACTACGGCCTGGCCCAGTTCGAGGCGGTGCGCGAAAGCGTGCTGTGGCCATGGCTGTCCAGCGCCACCTTCTGTGCCTGCCTGGCCTTCGCGGTCAACACCAGCGCCTACACCGCCGAGATCATCGCCGGCAGCCTCAAGGCCACGCCCCACGGCGAGATCGAGGCGGCCAAGGCGATGGGCATGTCGCGGGTGAAGATGTACCGGCGCATCCTGCTGCCTTCGGCCCTGCGCCGGGCGCTGCCACAGTACAGCAACGAAGTGATCATGATGCTGCAGACCACCAGCCTTGCGTCGATCGTTACCCTGATCGACATCACTGGCGCTGCGCGCACGGTCAACGCCCAGTACTACCTGCCTTTCGAGGCCTATATCACGGCGGGCGTGTTCTACCTGTGCCTGACCTTCATCCTCGTGCGCCTGTTCAAGCTGGCCGAACGCCGTTGGCTCGGCTACCTGGCGCCGCGCAAGCACTGAACGCTCTGTGAGAACCGACAGCATGTACAAACTTCAAGTCCAAGACCTGCACAAGCGCTACGGCAGCCATGAAGTGCTCAAGGGCGTCTCTCTCGAAGCCAAGGCGGGCGATGTCATCAGCATCATCGGCTCCAGTGGTTCGGGCAAATCGACCTTCCTGCGCTGCATCAACCTGCTCGAGCAGCCTCACGCCGGCAAGATCCTGCTCAACAACGAAGAGTTGAAACTGGTACCCAGCAAGGACGGCGCACTGAAGGCTGCCGATGCCAAACAGCTGCAGCGCATGCGCTCGCGCCTGTCGATGGTGTTCCAGCACTTCAACCTGTGGGCGCACATGACTGCCCTGGAAAACATCATCGAGGCGCCGGTGCACGTGCTGGGCGTCAGCAAGAAGGAAGCGCTGGAGAAGGCCGAACACTACCTGGCCAAGGTCGGCGTGGCGCACCGCAAGGATGCCTTCCCCGGGCATATGTCCGGCGGCGAGCAGCAGCGCGTGGCCATCGCCCGTGCCCTGGCCATGGAGCCCGAGGTAATGCTGTTCGACGAGCCGACCTCGGCGCTGGACCCGGAGCTGGTCGGCGACGTACTCAAGGTGATGCAGTCGCTGGCCCAGGAGGGGCGTACCATGGTGGTGGTGACCCACGAGATGGGCTTTGCCCGTGAGGTTTCCAACCAGTTGGTATTCCTGCACAAGGGGTTGGTGGAGGAGCGTGGCAACCCGCGTGAGGTGTTGGTGAACCCGCAGTCCGAGCGCCTCAAGCAGTTTCTTTCCGGCAGCTTGAAGTAAAGGCTGCACCTTCGCACCAGAATAGGGCATGCTGCGCAGCGAGCGCGGCATGACCCGCCGCTACAGACTCGAACAGGTTTCGGACCGCACCCTATGACCACCCAGCGCATCGGTTTTCTCCTCTGGCCCGGCACCCGGCCGCTGACCCTGGCGCTTGCCGAGGAAGTGCTGCGGGTTGCCCAGCGGGTGCATCCGGACGTGGTCTACGAGATGACGTTCCTGCAGGCCGAGGCGCCGGACGAAGGTGCCTGGCGCATGCCTGGCGAGCCGTGGAACGGCCGCCTCGAAGGTTGCCAGAAACTCTTTCTGCTGGCCGACGAACCACCGCTGGCGGTGGGCTCGGCGCTGTCGGCGGCGCTCAAGCAGCTGTCGCGCACCGGCTGCATGATTGGCGGGCTGTCCGCCGGGGTGTACCCGCTGGCGCTGTTGGGCTTGCTCGATGGTTACCGGGCGGCGGTGCACTGGCGCTGGCAGGATGATTTCGCCGAGCGTTTTCCCAAGGTCATCGCCACCAGCCACCTGTTCGACTGGGACCGCGACCGCCTGACCGCCTGCGGCGGCATGGCGGTCACCGACCTGTTGCTGGCGGTGCTGGCTCGCGACCATGGTGCGGAGCTGGCAGGGGCGGTATCCGAGGAGCTGGTGGTCGAGCGTATCCGCGAGGGCGGCGAACGCCAGCGTATCCCGCTGCAGAACCGCCTGGGCTCCAGTCACCCCAAGCTGACCCAGGCGGTGCTGTTGATGGAAGCGAACATCGAGGAGCCGCTGACCACCGACGAGATCGCCCAGCATGTGTGCGTGTCGCGTCGCCAGCTGGAGCGCATCTTCAAGCAGTACCTGAACCGCGTGCCGAGCCAGTACTACCTGGAGCTGCGCCTGAACAAGGCGCGGCAAATGCTGATGCAGACCAGCAAGTCGATTATCCAGATCGGCCTGTCGTGCGGGTTCTCCTCCGGGCCGCACTTCTCCAGCGCCTACCGCAACTTCTTTGGCGCTACGCCGCGTGAAGACCGCAACCAGCGGCGCAGCAGCAGCCCGTTCGAACTGAGTTCGGCGCCGGCGGAGAAGGGCTGAAGGATTCATCGCTTGTGCTGGCCTTTTCGCGGGCAAGCCCGCTCCTACAAGAGCGGCGGTGTACCTGTAGGAGCGGGCTTGTCGGATCGCCGCACCGCCGCGAAAGGGCCATCAAGATCAATCGCACTTCTCGTGTGAACACCCGTTCACCCAGTCCCTGTCTCCCGTTACACTGCGCGATTGCGACAGTGTTTGTCGCATTGCCGAAAACCCAGGTAAAACAGGGTTTGGCGCTGTAACAAGTTGTCGCCTGGCAGCAAGGACAGGCGCCGATCAGTCCTTACAATCCCCCCATCGCTCGCCATTTCCAGGCCAGCGTTCCTCTTCAGGAGACTCAGATGTCCGTTGAGCAAGCCCCGGTGCAACGTGCCGATTTCGACCAGGTCATGGTTCCCAACTATTCGCCGGCGGCCTTCATTCCTGTTCGAGGCGAGGGTTCCCGAGTGTGGGACCAGTCTGGCCGTGAACTGGTCGATTTTGCCGGTGGCATCGCGGTCAACGCCCTGGGTCATTGCCACCCGGCACTGGTCAAGGCCCTGACCGAGCAGGCCAATACCCTCTGGCACGTGTCCAACGTGTTCACCAACGAGCCGGCCCTGCGCCTGGCCCACAAGCTGGTGGACGCAACCTTTGCCGAGCGCGCGTTCTTCTGCAACTCCGGCGCCGAGGCCAACGAGGCCGCGTTCAAGCTGGCCCGCCGTGTCGGTCATGACCGCTTCGGCCCGGAAAAACATGAAATCATCGCCACCCTCAACAGCTTCCACGGGCGCACCCTGTTCACTGTCAGCGTCGGTGGCCAGCCCAAGTACTCCGATGGCTTCGGTCCGAAAATCACCGGTATCAGCCACGTGCCGTACAACGACCTGGAAACGCTCAAGGCGCAGATCTCCGACAAGACCTGCGCGGTGGTGATCGAGCCGATCCAGGGTGAAAGTGGCGTGGTGCCGGCCGACCTGGCCTACCTGGAAGGCGCCCGCAAGCTGTGCGACGAGCACAACGCCCTGCTGATCTTCGACGAAGTGCAGACCGGCGTGGGCCGTACCGGCTCGCTGTACGCCTACCAGCACTACGGCGTGACCCCGGACATCCTCACCAGCGCCAAGAGCCTGGGCGGCGGCTTCCCGATCGGCGCCATGCTCACCACCACCGAACATGCCAAGCACTTGGTGGCCGGCACCCACGGCACTACCTACGGCGGTAACCCGCTGGCCTGTGCCGTGGCCTGCGCCGTGCTGGACGTAGTCAACACCCCGGAAACCCTCGCGGGCATCAAGGCCAAGCACGAGCGTTTCAAGGTGCGCCTCGAGCAGATCGGCCAGAAATACAACGTGTTCACCCAGGTGCGCGGTGTTGGCCTGCTGATCGGTTGTGTGCTCACCGAGGCCTGGAAAGGCAAGGCCAAGGACTTCTTCAATGCCGCCGAGCAGGAAGGTGTGATGGTGTTGCAGGCCGGCCCTGACGTGGTGCGCTTCGCCCCGAGCCTGGTGGTCGAGGACGCCGACATCGACGAAGGCCTGGCCCGCTTCGAGCGCGCCGTGGCCAAGCTGACCCAGGGCTGACCGCCCCTTTCGCCAGCCCTGGAGCGCTCGGGGCTGGTGATACCTGAATTCCAGTGTGGGTGCCTGCCTGACGGTACCCGCCGTTTTTTCGTGCCGATCGTTTCGGCCCGCTTTCCCGAAAGGAGTGACACCATGCTGGTGATGCGCCCCGCGCAAATGGCTGATCTGAACGAAGTGCAGCGCATGGCTGCCGACAGCCCCATTGGTGTCACCTCGCTGCCCGACGACGCCGGGCGCCTGGGCGACAAGATCGCCGCCTCGGAAACCTCGTTCGCCGCTGAAGTGAGCTTCAACGGCGAGGAAAGCTATTTCTTCGTGCTCGAAGACAGCACCACCGGCAAACTCGCCGGTTGCTCGGCCATCGTCGCTTCGGCGGGCTATTCCGAGCCGTTCTACAGCTTTCGCAACGAAACCTTCGTGCATGCATCGCGCGAGCTGAAGATCCACAACAAGATCCACGTCCTGTCGCTGTGCCACGACCTCACCGGCAACAGCCTGCTGACCAGCTTCTACGTACTGCCGGAACTGGTGAACAGCGGCTGGGCCGAGCTCAACTCGCGCGGCCGCCTGCTGTTCATGGCCTCGCACCCGGAGCGTTTCGCCGAGTCGGTGGTCACCGAGATCGTCGGCTACAGCGACGAGGCGGGCGAGTCGCCGTTCTGGGACGCCATTGGGCGCAACTTCTTCGACCTCAACTATGCCGACGCCGAACGCCTGTGTGGCCTGAAGAGCCGCACCTTCCTGGCCGAACTGATGCCGCACTACCCGATCTACGTGCCGCTTTTGCCCGACGAGGCGCAAGAAGCCATGGGCCAGGTGCACCCGCGGGCGCAGATCACCTTCGACATCCTCATGCGCGAAGGCTTCGAGACCGAGCACTACATCGACATTTTCGACGGTGGTCCGACCCTGCATGCGCGAGCCTCGAGCATTCGCTCGATCGCCCAGAGCCGTGTGGTGCCGGTGAAGCTCGACGAGGCCGAGGTCAAGGGCGGGCGCCCGTACCTGGTGTGCAACGGCCAGTTGCAGGACTACCGCGCGGTACTGCTCGACCTGGACTGGGTGCCCGGCAAGCCGGTCAGCCTCAGCCGTGAGGCCGCCGAGGCACTGGGCGTCGGCGAGGGTGGCAGTGTCCGCCTGGTCGCCGCCTGAGCCCCGCACGCATACGCAAGCGCGTTTCGCGGCAGGCACTGGCCGCCGCACAAGGAGATAGCATGATCGTTCGTCCCGTACGCAGCAGCGATTTACCCGCGCTGATCGAATTGGCACGCAGCACCGGCACCACCGGGCTGACGACCTTGCCGGCCAACGAGGAGCGCCTCGGGCACCGGGTCGGCTGGGCCGAAAAGAGCTTCAGTGGCCAAGCCGAGCGTGGCGATACCGACTACCTGTTCGTGCTGGAGAACGATGAAGGCCTGGTGGTGGGTATCAGCGCCATCGCCGGTGCCGTCGGCCTGCGCGAGCCTTGGTACAACTACCGGGTGGGCCTGACCGTCAGCGCCTCCCAGGAGCTGAAGATCTACCGCGAGATCCCCACGCTGTTCCTGGCCAACGACCTGACCGGCAACTCCGAGCTGTGCTCGCTGTTCCTGCGCAGCGACCACCGTAACGGCCTCAATGGCCGCCTGCTGTCCAAGGCGCGCATGCTGTTCATCGCCGAGTTCCCCGAGCTGTTCGGCAGCAAGATCATCGCCGAAATGCGCGGCATGTCCGACGCCACCGGCCGCTCGCCATTCTGGGAATGCCTGGGTCGGCACTTCTTCAAGATGGAATTCAGCCAGGCCGACTACCTCACCGGCGTGGGCAACAAGTCGTTCATCGCCGAGCTGATGCCCAAGTTCCCGCTGTACACCTGCTTCCTGTCGGAGGCGGCGCGTAACGTGATCGGTCGTGTGCACCCGGACACCGAGCCTGCGCTGGCCATGCTCAAGCGCGAAGGCTTCAACTACCAAGGCTATGTCGACATCTTCGACGCAGGCCCGGCTATCGAATGCGATACCGCGAAGATCCGCGCGGTGCGCGACAGCCAGACCCTGGTACTGGCCGTGGGTACGCCGGGTGACGATGCCACCCCCTACATCATCCACAACCGCAAGCGCGAAGACTGCCGCATCACCGCAGCACCGGCGCGCCTGGCGGCGGGCACCCTGGTGGTCGACCCGTTGACCGCCAAACGCCTGCGCCTGGGCGCGGGCGACCATGTGCGCGGTGTGCCGCTGTCCGCCAGCCGGGAGGCCCAGTAAATGACTACGCATTACATCGCAGGCCAGTGGCAGGCCGGGCAGGGCGAGGCTTTGCAATCGCTGAACCCAGTTACCCAGGCGGTAGTCTGGCAAGGGCAGGGCGCCAATGCCGCTCAGGTCGAGGCTGCCGTGCAGGCCGCGCGCGAGGCTTTCCCAACCTGGGCGCAGTTGAGCCTGGAGGCTCGAATTGCCGTGCTGGAAGCTTTCGCCGAAAAGCTCAAGGCCAAGGCCGAGGAGTTGGCGCGCTGCATCGGCGAGGAAACCGGCAAGCCGCTGTGGGAGTCGGCCACCGAAGTCACCAGCATGGTCAACAAGGTGGCCATCTCGGTGCAAAGCTACCGCGAGCGCACCGGCGAGAAGAGCGGGCCGCTGGCCGATGCCACCGCCGTGCTGCGCCACAAGCCCCATGGCGTAGTGGCGGTGTTCGGCCCCTACAACTTCCCCGGACACTTGCCCAATGGGCACATCGTGCCGGCGCTGCTGGCAGGCAACTGCGTGGTGTTCAAGCCCAGCGAGCTGACCCCCAAGGTCGCCGAGCTGACGGTCAAGTGCTGGGTCGAGGCCGGCCTGCCTGCCGGCGTGCTCAACTTGGTGCAGGGCGCCCGTGAAACCGGCATCGCCCTGGCCGCCAACCCTGGCATCGATGGGCTGTTCTTCACCGGCTCCAGCCGCACCGGCAACCTGCTGCACCAGCAATTCGCCGGGCGCCCGGACAAGATCCTGGCGCTGGAAATGGGCGGCAACAACCCGCTGCTGGTCGATGAGGTCAAGGACCTGGATGCCGCGGTGTACACCATCATCCAGTCGGCGTTCATTTCCGCCGGGCAGCGTTGCACTTGTGCTCGTCGCCTGCTGGTGCCCCAGGGGGCCTGGGGTGATCGCTTGATCGCGCGCTTGGTCGAGGTCAGTCGCAGCATCAGCGTCGGTGCCTTCGACCAGCAGCCTGCGCCGTTCATGGGGTCGGTGATTTCGCTGCAGGCCGCCCAGGCGCTGCTCGCGGCCCAGGCCGAGTTGCTCGGCAAAGGCGCCGTGGCGCTGTTGGAGATGACCCAGCCGCAGGCCGGTGCAGCGCTGCTGACCCCAGGCATCATCGATGTCACCCAGGTCGCCGAGCGCCCCGACGAAGAGTTCTTCGGGCCGCTGCTGCAAGTGCTTCGCTACGCCGACTTCGACGCTGCCATCGTCGAGGCCAACAACACCCAGTACGGCCTGGCCGCGGGCCTGCTGTCGGACTCCAACGCGCGCTACCAGCATTTCTGGCTACGCAGCCGCGCGGGCATCGTCAACTGGAACAAGCAACTGACCGGCGCCGCCAGCAGCGCGCCGTTCGGCGGTGTGGGCGCCAGCGGCAACCATCGCGCCAGTGCCTACTACGCGGCGGACTACTGCGCCTACCCCGTAGCCTCGCTGGAAACCGCCAGCCTTGTCTTGCCGGCGACCCTGACGCCGGGTGTCACCCTATAACAACAGGTCTCGGAGTTAGCCGATGAAATCCTATGAAGTGAACTTTGATGGCCTGGTGGGCCCGACCCACAACTACGGCGGCCTGTCGTATGGCAACGTGGCCTCGCAAAGCAACAGCCAGCAGGCCTCCAACCCGCGTGAAGCGGCGCGCCAGGGCCTGGCGAAGATGAAGGCCCTGGCCGACATGGGCTTCAAGCAGGGCGTGCTGGCCCCGCAGGAGCGGCCTGATGTCGCCGCGTTGCGCCGCCTGGGCTTTACCGGCAGCGATGCCGAGGTGATCCGCCGGGCCGCCAAGGACGCCATGCCCCTGTTGGTCGCCAGTTGCTCGGCCTCGAGCATGTGGGTGGCCAACGCCGCCACCGTCAGCCCCAGCGCCGACACCGCCGACGGCCGCGTGCATTTCACCGCCGCCAACCTGAACTGCAAATACCACCGCAGCATCGAGCACCCCACCACCAGCCGCGTGCTCGGCGCCATGTTCGCCAACGACCAGCACTTCGCCCACCACGAGGCGCTGCCGGCCGTGGCGCAGTTCGGTGACGAAGGCGCGGCCAACCACACGCGCTTCTGCCGCGCCTACGGCGAGCCGGGCGTGGAGTTCTTCGTCTATGGCCGCAGCGCCTTCGACAGCCGCTACCCGGCGCCGCAGAAATACCCGGCGCGCCAGACCCTCGAAGCCTCCCAGGCAGTCGCCCGCCTGCACGGCCTGCGCGAGGACGGCGTGGTCTACGCTCAACAGAACCCGGCGGTGATTGACCAGGGTGTGTTCCACAACGACGTGATTTCGGTGGGCAACGGCGAGGTGCTGTTCTACCACGAGGACGCCTTCCTCGAGACCGACACGGTGCTGGCCCAACTGCAAGCTAAACTGGCCAGCAAGGGGGGGAACTTCCAGGCCATTCGCGTGCCGCGTGCGGCGGTCGGGGTAGAGGATGCGGTGCGCTCCTACCTGTTCAACAGCCAGTTGCTGTCGCGCGACGATGGCTCGATGCTGCTGGTGGTGCCCGAGGAGTGCCGCAACAACGAGCGTGTGTGGAACTACCTGGGGCAGTTGACCAGCCAGGGCGGCCCTGTGAAGGAGGTCAAGGTGTTCGACCTCAAGCAGAGCATGCAGAACGGCGGTGGCCCGGCTTGTCTGCGTTTGCGCGTAGCCCTGAAGGAATCGGAACTGGCGGCGGTCAACCCAGGCGTTATCATGAGCGCCTCGCTGTACGACACGCTGGTGCAATGGGTCGACAAGCACTACCGCGATCGCCTCGGCGAGGCGGACCTGGCCGACCCGCAACTGCTGGACGAATGCCGTACGGCACTGGATGAGCTGACCCAGATCCTCAAGCTGGGTTCGGTCTATCCCTTCCAACGCCAACCTTGAAGAGAGAATTTGCAATGTCCGACGCCCTGCGCCTGCTCCTGGAAGATGAAGACGGCACCCAGCTGGAAACCTCCTGCACCCGTTTTGCCGTGATCTGGCAAGGCAAGGAGGTATGGATCCAGCAGGACGGCCGCGGCCAGCTGTTGATCGGTGTCGACGTAGAGGAAGGCGATACCGAGTACGCCAACCTGCTGTTGCGTCCGATGGCCACCAACCTGGTGACCCTGGAGCTGGAGATGGAACCGGCCGACCTGGGCGACGATGACGACCACGTGCACGGCCCGGACTGCGGTCACCACCACTAAGGAAGCGCCCTATGCTCGCCCTTGGCAAATTGCTTGAGCTGACCCTGACCGATCACGAACCGGCCGAGAAGACCCAAGTGACCACCCGGGGCGTGCGTTTGCGCTGGCTGGGCGAGGGTGCGCTGGAAGTGCGTCCGCCGGAAAACGACGACTGTGGCCTCGACCTGTTGCTGTCAGCCGGCATCCACGGCAATGAAACCGCGCCGATCGAACTGCTGGAAAGCCTCCTGCATGGCGTGGCCAATGGCGCCATCAAGCCGCGTGCGCGGGTGCTGTTCCTGTTCGGCAACCCGGCGGCGATCCGCAAGGGCGAGCGCTACATCGAGCAGGACATCAACCGCCTGTTCAATGGCCGCCACGAGCTGTCCAGTGGTTTCGAGGCGCTGCGCGCGGCGGAGCTTGAGCAGTTCGCCCGGGTGTTCTTCAGCAAGCCTGAGCGCACCCGCCTGCATTACGACCTGCATACCGCGATCCGCGGTTCGAAGATCGAGCAGTTCGCGCTGTACCCGTTCAAGGAAGGGCGCAAGCATTCACGCCGCGAACTGGCACGTTTGGCGGCGGCGGGGATGGAGGCGGTGCTGCTGCAAAGCAAGCCGTCGATCACCTTTAGCGCCTTCACCTACGAGCAGCTCGATGCCGAAGCCTTCACCCTGGAGCTGGGCAAGGCCCGGCCATTCGGGCAGAACGAGCAGGTCAACCTCGATAAGCTCGAGCTGCGGCTGGTGCAACTGATCGAGGGCGCCGAGCCTGAAACCGAGCAGAACCTGGATGGCCTCAAGCTGTTCAGCGTGGCGCGCGAGATCATCAAGCACAGCGACAGCTTCCACCTGCACCTGCCGGCGGACATCGAGAATTTCTCCGAGCTGAGCAAGGGCTACCTGCTGGCCGAGGACCTGGCCGAGACGCGCTGGGTGGTCGAGGAGGAGGGCGCGCGGATCATCTTCCCCAACCCCAAGGTCAAGAACGGCTTGCGTGCGGGCATCCTGGTGGTGCCGGACTCGGGCCAGCGGCTGGGTTAATGGTCAAGCGCAGTGTCGCCCTCTTTGCGGGTTTACTCGTGAAGAGGGCAACGCGCATTCAGGGCCTCTGCGACCCTTGAACTCCTTTCATCCCCCGCCTGTTCCCTTTTCCCTCAACCTGCGCGCTAATGGGCTTGTCAGTGGCAAAATCCAGGCCTCAGCCTCTTTTCATGCCCTTTTTGCCCGTTGGGACTATAAAAAGCCGCCGATTGCTCGTTTCTATCTCATAAACACACTGCACCCGAACTGCAGGACCGATATAATGCGGCCCTTTGCCGTCGTTTCGTCGATCCGACGAGTTAGCCCAAAGGGCCGCCGTTTCCGTGGAAGAACCTATGAAAAGCGCAGAAATCCGTGAAGCCTTCCTCCGCTTCTTCGAGGAGCAGGGGCATACCCGAGTTGCCTCCAGCTCCCTGATTCCGGGCAATGACCCGACCCTGCTGTTCACCAACGCCGGTATGAACCAGTTCAAGGACTGCTTCCTCGGCCAGGAAAAGCGCGCCTACACCCGCGCAGTCAGCAGCCAGAAATGCGTGCGTGCCGGCGGCAAGCACAACGACCTGGAAAACGTCGGTTACACGGCGCGCCACCACACCTTCTTCGAGATGCTGGGCAACTTCAGCTTCGGCGACTATTTCAAGCGCGATGCCATCACCTTCGCCTGGACCTTCCTGACCGATACCCCGCCGCGTGCAACGCAGCCTGGCACAGCACCAGGCATTGGCGCTGTTGCGGGTCCATGCGCGAGGCCTCGCGGGGGGTGTAGCG
>NZ_JBNNVR010000126.1:0-11912 GCF_050280645.1 Pseudomonas sp. NPDC089554 | reverse complement strand
AAGCCGTTGTTGCGCACCAGGCGCACGATGGCGCGGTGCGGCACTTGCACGCCCTTGGGGGTGCCGGTGGAGCCGGAGGTGTACATCACATAGGCCGGTGCATCGGTGGCCACCGTGACAGGCACGCGCGGTGACGCAGGCGAGGTGCTTTCCCAGGCTGCCAGGTCCAAGTGCTGCACCGCAGTCGGCAGTGTGTGCGGATACGGCCCTTCACCGAGCAGCCAAGCGCTGGCGCAATCGTGCAGCAGGGCGTGTTGCCGCTCCACGGGGGTCGCGGTGTCGATCGGCACGTAGGTCGCGCCATTTTTCAGGATCGCCAGAATCGCTGCGACCAGCCGCGGGCCACGCTCCAGACACAGTGCCACGCAGTCGCCGGGGCGCACGCCACGTTCGGCCAGCCAATCGGCCAGGCGTTCGGCGCGCTGGTCGAGCTGGCGATAGCTCAGCGAGCGTTCGCCATCTTCTATCGCCTTGGCCTCGGGACGGCGCCTTGCCTGCGCCTCGAACAGCGCGTGCAGCGGCTCGTGCGCCGGGTAGTCGTAGGCCGTGGCATTGAACGCGTGCAGCACCTGTTCGCGCTCGGCATCGCCGAGTATCGACAGCTCGCTGAGGGCGGCCTGGTCATTGGCGACCATGGCCTGGATGGTGGCGCAAAGGGCCTGCCAATGCCGCTGCACGGTGCTGCGGTCGAACAGCGCCGTGGCGTAGGTCAGGCGGCCGACGACCGTGCCGTCGCGTTCGTGCAGGTTCAGGGTGAGGTCGAACTTGGCGCTGTCTTGCTGGGTGTCCAGTGGCTCCAGTGCCAGGTTGCCCAGTTCCAGGCGTGCCTGTGGCGCGTTCTGCCAGGCGAACAGCACCTGGAAGATCGGACTGTGGGCCAGCGAGCGCGGCGGGTTCAAGGCTTCGACCAAATGTTCGAATGCCACGGCCTGATGAGCTTGGGCGTCGAGCGCGGTGCGCCGGACCTGGGCCAGCAATTGGCTGACCTGAGGGGCTTGGTCCAGGCGCATGCGCAGCGCCTGGGTGTTGACGAAGAAGCCGATCAGCGGCTCGATTTCGGCCTGGGTGCGGTTGGCCTGCACCGAGCCGATCACCAGGTCCTGCTGGCCGGACAAGCGCGCCAGCACTACCGACCAGGCGCTGAGCAAGGTCATGAACAAGGTGCAGCCGTGGCGTTCGCCCAACTGCTTGACGGCCTGGGTCAGGCCCGCGTCCAGGCTGACCTCGAGGCTGGCGCCAGTGAAGTCCTGTTGTGCCGGGCGCGGGCGGTCCAGGGCCAGGTTCAGCAGGGACGGGGCGTCTTCGAGCTGGTCGCGCCAATACGTCAACTCCTGTTCGACCCGGCGCGCCTGGCGCGGCGCGCGTTGCCACAGGGCGTAGTCGGCGTACTGCACCGCCAGTGCTGGCAGCGGGTCGGCCTGGCCCTGGGTGAAGGCGCGGTACAACGTGGTCAGCTCATGGGTGAGCACGCCCAGCGACCAGGCATCGCCGATGATGTGGTGCAAGGTCACCAGCAATACATGCTCCTGCTCGCCCAGGCGCAGCAGGCGTGCACGCAGCAACGGCCCGCGCGCCAGGTCGAAAGGTGCCTGGGCTTCGGCGGCGCAGCGGGCCTGGATGCTTGCCTGGGGTTGGCCTTGCAGGTCTTCTTCGGGCAGCAGGAACGGCTGTGCGGGGTCGATGATTTGCAGCGGTTCACCACCTTCGGCGACGAAGCGGGTGCGCAAGGCTTCGTGGCGTTCGACGATACGCGATAGCGCAGCGCGCAAGGCCTTGGTGTTCAGCTCGCCACGCAAGTGCAGGCCGCCCGCCATGTGGTAGGCGGCGCTGGCGCTGGGGTCGAGGTGGGCGATGAACCACAGGCGCTGCTGGGCGAACGACAATGGCACGCGGGCAGGCCTTGGCAAGGCGCTGATCGGCGCCGCCGCGTGTTGCCCCGCAGCGCCCAGGGCTTCGATCGCCTGCGCCTGGCGTTGCAGGGTCGGGTGGTCGAACACGCCGGCCAGCGGCAGCTCGACGCGCAGTTGCTGACGCAGCTGGGAAACCAGCTGCACCGCCAGCAGCGAGTGACCGCCGGCCTGGAAGAAGTGGGTGTCACGGCCGACCTGGGGCAGGCCGAGCAGGGCGCTCCAGATGGCCGCCAGGCGGGTTTCCAGCGCGCCTTGGGGCGGCTCGACATGCCCCGCCATGCCTTGCTCGGGCGCGGGCAGGGCGCTGCGGTCGAGCTTGCCGTTGGGGGTCAGGGGCAGGGCTGGCAGGGCCACGTAGGCGCTGGGCTGCATGTATTCGGGCAGGCGTGCGGCCAAGGCGTCGCGCAGGTGCGCATCGCTCACCGACAAGCCGGGTTCGGCGACCCAGTAGGCAACCAGCCGTGGGGCGGCGGCCAGATCCTGGCGGGCCACCACCACGGCGTGCTGCACGCCGGGCACCTGGCCCAGGGCGGCCTCGATCTCGCCCAGTTCGATACGGAAACCACGGATCTTCACCTGGAAGTCGTTGCGGCCCATGTACAGCAACTGGCCGTCGGCGGTCCAGCGGCCCAGGTCGCCGGTGCGGTACATCTTCGCCCCCGGCGTGTCGGCGAACGGGTCATCGAGGAAGCGCTCCTGGGTCAGCTCGGGCCGGTTCAGGTAGCCACGGGCGACCCCCGCGCCACCGATATAGAGTTCGCCCACCACGCCCAAGGGCGCCAGTTGCTGCTGTGCATCGAGGATATACACCTGGGTGTTGTCCAGCGGCCGGCCGATGCCCGGCACGAAGCCTTGCTCGCGGCGCATCGACACCCAGGACGAATAGGTGGTGGTTTCGCTCGGGCCGTACAGGTTGCACAGGCGCTGCACTGCGCTGTTGGCGAACACCTGCTCGACCAGGGCCTGCTTGAGCGGCTCGCCCGCCAGGTTGACCACCTGGGTGGAGGGCGGGATCGCCTGGGGCCCGACCAGTGCATCGAGCGCCGACGGTACGCTGTTGATCAGCGTCACCGGCACCGGCCGGTCGAGCAGGGCCAGGGCATTGCTGGCCACGTGCAGGGTGGCGCCTGCGGCCAGCGGCACGAAGAATTCGAACACCGCCAGGTCGAAGTTGATCGAGGTGGCGAACAGGCTGTGCTGCAAGGTGCTGCTGTCGAAGGCGTGCAGCGCCCAGTTCAGCAGGTTGCAGGCATTGCGGTGCTCGATCATCACGCCCTTGGGCTTGCCGGTGGAGCCGGAGGTGTAGATCACGTAGGCCAGGTGCTTGCCGGTCAGCCCCAGGTGCGTCGGGTCGGGGTTGTGGCGCGGCTGCTCGGCCAGTTGCGCGCAGGTCTCGGGGGCGTCCAGGCAGAGCGTTTCACAGCCTGTGGGCGGGGTGAGCGCCGGTAGCGTGGTCAGTGTCAGCAGCGCACGTGGGGTGCTGTCTTCGAGCATGTGCAGCAGGCGCTCGCGGGGGTAGGCCGGGTCCAGCGGGACATAGGCGGCGCCGGCCTTGAGAATGCCCAGCAGGGCCACCAGCAACTGCGGGCCGCGCTCCAGGCAGATCGCCACGCGGCTGTCGGGTTTCACCCCCGCTTGCAGCAGGCGATGCGCCAGCTGGTTGGCCTGACTGTTGAGCTGTTCGTAGGTCAGCGCTGGCGCGCCATCGGCGGCCTCGAAGCGTGCTGCGATCGCCTGCGGTTGCGCGGCGGCCTGGCGTTCCAGGGCCAGGTGCAGCAGGCCCTGTTCCGGCAGTGCACGTTCGGTGGCATTGAAGCTGCGCAGCTGTTGCTGCTCGGCCTCGGGCAATACCGAAAGCTGGCATGCCAGGGTGTGTGGGCGCCGTTCGAGGGCATCGAGCAGGTTGCGCAGGGCGGTGTCGAGCCAGCCGAGCACCGGTGCCGTGCCGACCTGGGCATCCACTTGCAGGCTCAGCGAGAAACCTTCGCCGAGGTCGTCCACCGACAGGTTGAACGGATAGTTGGTGCGTTCCTCGCCACCGAGCACGCGCATGCCGTCGAGTGTGGGGGCGTGTTCGGCGGCGGCGCTGTGGCGGTAGTTGAGCAGCGCCGAGAACAGCGGCGTACCGCTGGGCAGCGCGCTGCATCGTTGGGCCAGGCCCAGGGGCGCGTGCTCGTGGGCGATCAGCCGGCTGAGCAGTGCATGGGTGTCGCGCAGTGCTTGCTCCACCGGCACGGCCAGGCGTACCCGCAGCGGCAGGGTATTGATGAACAGGCCCATGGCGTTGGCGGCCTCGCCGTTGCCTTGCAGGCGGCCGAACATCACGGTGCCGAACACCACGTCGTCGCGGCTGCTGGTCTTGCCCAGCACCACGGCCCAGGCCAGGTGGAACAGGCTGGCGGCGCTGACCCCGAGGCGGCGTGACAACTGGCGGATGCGCAGGCTCAAGCCGTTCGCCAGCGGCGCTTCGAGGGTATCGACCTGGGTGCCGTCGCCGCGTACGTCGAGCAGGCCGCAGGGCGCGGTGGGCTCGTCGATATCGCCCAGCAGTTCGCTGAAGAACGCCGCATGCTGCTCTTGGCTCAGGCCCTTGCGCGCCCGCACCACGAAGTCCCGGAACGGTTGCGGCGCTTGCAGCTCACCCAGGCGGCCTTTCTGGATCGCCGCTACCTCGCGTACCAGGCGCTCCAGGGAGGTGTGGTCCATCACCGCATGGTGGTGCAGCAGTTGCACCAGCCAGCGGTCGTTGCCGGGGTCGGCGGCAGCTACCGCCCGCATCAGCGGGGCCTGGCGCAGGTCCAGACGTTGTTGGCGAGGGTCGGCGTAGTCGCGCAAGGCGGCTTCGACATCGCCGTGAGCGGCAGTGAAGCGCTCCAGCACCAGCGGCGCTTCGCGCCACACCACTTGCACCGGCTCGTCCAGGCCTTCCCAGGCCAGCGCGGTGCGCAGGATGTCATGGCGAGCGATGGCCTGGTTGAGCGCGGCAATGAAGCGTTGCACGCCAGCTTCGTCGTCGAAGGCCAGCATCACGTGCAGCAGGTAGGTATCGCCACGCTGCTGGAGCAGGTGGTGGAACAGGATGCCCGCCTGCAACGGCACCAGCGGGTAGATGTCCTGGATGTTCGCGGCACCGCCCGGTACCTGGGCGACGATACTGGCCACCTGGGCCTCGCTGAGGGTGCACAGGTCGAGCATGGCCGGGGTGATGTGCGTGGTACCCAGGGCTAGGCCGCTGGCCTGGGGGCGTTGCTCGGCAGGCTGGCGCAGTGCGTCGATCAAGGCCTGTTTGTTGCTGCGTAGCAGCGCGATCAATTCCTGGTCGGCCAGGGCCTGGTCGTCGGCCACCACCGACAGTTGGTCGCCACGCAGCGACAGGGTGATACCACGTTGTTCCAGCAGTACCAGCAGTTCAGCTGCAGTCACAGGAGCATCTCCTTCAAACGGGTAGTAGCCGCAGCCAGGCCGGCAAGGGTCGGGGCGGTGAACAATTGGGCGATATCGACCCGCAGGCTGTGTTGGCGCATGCGTTCGACCAGGGTCATGGCGATCAGCGAGTGGCCACCCAGGGCGAAGAAGTTGTCGTGGCGGCTGACCCGCTCGACACTCAGCAATTCGCACCACAGCGCGGCGAGGGTGGTTTCCACCTCGCCTTGCGGGGCTTCGTAATGGGTTTGCACGTAGGCGCTGGTGCCGGGCTCGGGCAGGGCGTTGCGGTCGAGTTTGCCGCTGGCGCTCAGTGGCAGGCGGTCCACCTGTACGTAGGCGCTGGGCAGCATGTAGTCGGGCAACTGTTCGCCCAGGGCGGCACGGGCCTGGCTGGGCGTTGGTGGCGCCTCGCCTTGCAGGTAGGCGACCAGGCGTGCCACGCCATGGGCGTCGGCGCGGCCCACCACCACGGCCTGGCGCACGCCGGGCAGCGCCAGCAGGTGGCTTTCGATTTCCCCCAGCTCGATGCGGTGCCCGTGGATCTTCACCTGGAAGTCACTGCGCCCCAGGTAGCTGAGGCTGCCGTCCAGTTCCCAGCGGCCGAGGTCGCCGGTGCGGTACAGGCGGGCAGCGGGTGCGTCACTGAAGGGGTCGGGGATGAAGCGCTCGTGGGTCAGCGCTTCGCGTTGCCAGTAGCCACGGGCAAGGCCCTGGCCGCCGATGTGGATTTCCCCGGTAACCCCCAAGGGCGCGCGTCGCCCATGGGCATCGAGCACCTGCACCTGGGTATTGGGCAACGGCTGGCCAAGGCTGGGTGTCGCGTGCTGGTGGAGCCAGGCGCTGGTGGTGTCGACCGTGCATTCGGTGGGGCCGTAGACGTTCAGCACGCGGACCTCGCGCTCGCTGGCCAACTGCGTCCAGAGCTCGTCCGGCACGGCCTCGCCGCCGAGCAGGATGCGTGCCGGCAATGGCAAGGTCGGCGCGTTCGCCTGGCGGTAGCGCAACACAGCCTGCAACTGGCTGGGGGTGCAGTCGAACAGCCTGACCTGCTGGGTGTGCAGGTAGTCGAGCAGGGCACTGGCATCCAGGCGCACGCGCTTGGGCACCATCACCAGGCAATGGCCGCTCAGCCACTGGCACAGCTGCTGCACCGAGGCGTCGAAGGCCACCGAGGCGTTGAGCGAGCAGCGTGTGTTGGGCGGCAGGTCATGCAGGCGCTGTTGCAGGCCGGCCCACAGGTTGAGCACCGAGCGGTGTTCGACCATCACGCCCTTGGGCTGTCCGGTGGAGCCTGAGGTGTAGATCAGGTAGGCCAGGTCGCTGGGTTGCTGGCCCAGCGCAGCACCATCGGGGTTGTCCGCGCAGGCCAGGCGCCAGGCAGCGAGCGGGCCGGGCGGGGCGTCGAGGCTGAGCACTGGGCCATGGTCGAACGCGGGCAGCCGCTCGCGCAGGTGCTCCTGGGTCAGCAGGGCCGCGGGCGTGCTGTCGTCGAGGGTGAAGGCCAGGCGTGTTGCGGGGTAGTCCGGGTCCAGTGGTACGTAGGCACAACCGGCCTTCCACACCGCCAGCAGGGCTACCGCCAGGTGCACCTCGCGCTCCAGGCACACCGCGATGCGCTGGCCACGCTGGATACCCATGGCCAGCAGATGATGCGCCAAGCGGTTGGCCTGTTCGTTGAGCTGGCGGAAGCTCAATGCTTGCTGCTCATCGATCACCGCCAGGGCGTCCGGGCTGCGCGCGGCCTGTTCGGCGAAGCGCTGCTGCAAGGTGGCGCTGGGGGCTGGCGCGAGGCGTGCAGGGTTGAGGCTGTCCAATTGCGCCTCTTCCTCGGCGGGCAGTACCGGCAGTTGCAGCACGCTGTTGGTGCAGGACTGCTCCAGGGCCTGCACCAGTGAAGCCAGGGCCTGCTGCATGTAGCCGAGAATGCGCGCGGGGGCGTGGTCGGGATGGGTCTGGGCGGTCAGTTGGAAGCCTTCGCCCAGGTCGTCAACGGCCAGGTTGAAGGGGTAGTGGGTGCGCTCTTCGCTGTGCAGCAGGCGCATGCCGGGCACGGCCTGTTGAACGTTTGCCTGGTCGGCATGGCTGTAGCGGTAGTTGAACAGGGCGCTGAACAGCGCGGTGCCGGCGGGCACGGCGCTGCAACGCTGGGCCAGGGCCAGGGGCGTCTGCTCATGGCTGAGCACACCGTTCAGGGCCCGTTGTACCCGGGCCAGCACTTGCACGGCGTTGCCGTCCAGGCGCACGCGCAGCGGCAAGGTGTTGATGAACAGGCCCACGGTGCTGTCGGCGTTGCTGCCCGCTTGCAGGCGGCCGAACAACACCGTGCCGAAGACCACGTCGTCGCGTCCGCTGAGGCGGCTCAGTACCATTGCCCAGGCCAGGTGGCACAGGCTGGCAGCGCTGACGCCGTAGTCTGTGGCCTGTTGGCGTAGGCGGCGCGCGAGCGCCTCGGGCAGTGGCCGTTGGTGTTCCAAGGCCTGCCAGCGTGGGTCGCTCTGCACATCCAGGCCA
Source organism: Pseudomonas sp. NPDC089554 (assembly GCF_050280645.1). Classification (NCBI taxonomy): domain Bacteria; kingdom Pseudomonadati; phylum Pseudomonadota; class Gammaproteobacteria; order Pseudomonadales; family Pseudomonadaceae; genus Pseudomonas; species Pseudomonas sp. NPDC089554. The sequence continues at coordinate 4,065 of NZ_JBNNVR010000126.1, read as the reverse complement.
TAGGGCAGGGTGGGCTCCTCTACATCGCCCAACTGTTCATCGAAGAAGGCGCGGGCGGCATTCATCACCTGCGGTTGCCGGGCTTGGGCCACCAGACCGCGCATGCTGGTGGGCGGTGGCAGGTCGGCCTGGCGCGCGCCTTCGATCAGCGCAATCTCGCCGATCATCAGCTCCAGCGAGGTGTGGTCGACCACTACGTGGTGGTGCAACAACAGCAATAGCCAGCGGCCCTGGGCGGCGTCGAACGCTACCCGCGCTTCGATCAGGGGCGCTTGGCGCAGGTCCAGGCGGAACTGGCCGGGGGCGGCACTGGCCTGCAACTGCGCGGCGATATCCTCGCCTGTGAGCGGCAGGTGGCGGGGGGAGAAGGCCACGTTGCGCAACACCACCTGCACCGGCTCGTCGAGGTCTTCCCACAGCACCAGGGTGCGCAGCGCGTCATGCCGGGCGATGACCTGCTCGAGCGCGCTGCAGAAGCCTTGCAGGCGCGTTTGGTCGGTGAATGCCAGCAGGCTGCGCAGCACGTAGCGGTCACCTTCGCGTTGGGCGCGGTGGTGGTAGAGCATGCCCTGCTGCAGAGGCGCCAGGGGGTAGATGTCCTGGATGTTCGCCGCACCGCCCGGTACCTGGGCGGTAATGCGCTCGAGCTGGGCCTGGCTCAGCTCGACCAGGTCGAGCATGTCAGGGGTGAGCTGGGTGCAGGGGGTGGGAATGCGCGAGACGCTGGCCTGGGCTGTCGGTGTCGTACCCAGGGTGTCCAGGCGTTGGGCCAGGGTGGCCAGGGTGGGGCGTTCGAAGACGCTGCGGATATCCAGGTCCCAGCCGTTGCGGCGTAGCTGTTCGAGCAGTTGCACAGCCAGCAGCGAATGGCCGCCGAGGCTGAAGAAGTCATCGTCGCGGCCGATGTTCGGCTCGCACAACACCTGGCTCCAGATCGCCGCCAGGCGCTGCTCGGTATCGCCTTGGGGCGCCTGCTTGGTGCTGTCGGCGGCTGCGCTGGGCAGCGGCAAGGCCTGGCGATCGAGCTTGCCGTTGGGGGTCAGTGGCAGCGCGTTCAGGGCTACGCAGGCGCTGGGCAGCATGTAGTCCGGCAGGCGGTTTTCCAGGTGCGCACGCACCTCCAGCAGGGTTGGCGCAGGCTTGCCGGGGGCGTCGGCCACCAGGTAGGCGACCAGGCGCGGCTCGCTGGCCGGGCCTGGCTGGGCCAGTACCACGGCTTCGCGCAGGCCCGGCAGGCTGAGCAACTGGGCCTCGATTTCGCCCAGTTCGATGCGGAACCCGCGCACCTTGACCTGGAAGTCGTTGCGTCCCAGGTATTCGAGCTGGCCGTCGGCCCGCCAGCGCCCCAAGTCGCCGGTGCGGTACATACGCGCCTCGGGCGAGGCGACGAAGGGGTCGGGCAGGAAGCGTTCGGCGCTCAGTTCGGCACGATTCAGGTAGCCGCGCGCCACGCCTGCGCCGCCGATATGGATTTCCCCAGCCACGCCCACCGGCACCGGCTGGCGGTGCCGGTCGAGCAGGTACACCCGGGTGTTGTCCAGGGGGCGGCCAATGCCGGGTTGGTAGCCGTCTTCACGGCGCATCGACAGCCAGGTCGAGTAGGTGGTGGTTTCTGTGGGGCCATAGAGGTTGCAGACCCGCTGTGTGCTGCTGTTGGCGAACAATTGCTCCACCAGCCGTGCCTTCAGCGGTTCGCCGGCCAGGTTGATCACCTGGGTGTTGGCGGCAATGGCGCCGACCCGGGCCAGCTCTTCCACGGCCGATGGCACGCTGTTGATCAGCGACACGTCGTGGGGCTGGGCCACCAGGGCCAGGGCGTTGTCGACCAGGTGCAGGGTGGCGCCTGCGGCCAGTGGTACGAAGAACTCGAACACGGCCAGGTCGAAGTTGATCGAGGTGGCGAACAGGCTGTGGCGCAGTTCATCGGCTGAGTAGCTGTGCAACGCCCAGTACAGCAGGTTGCAGGCGTTGCGGTGCTCGATCATCACGCCCTTGGGCAGGCCGGTGGAACCCGAGGTGTAGATCACGTAGGCCAGGTGCGCCGCATGCAGCCCCATGACCTTGGGGTTGTGCCCGGGTTGCTCGCTCAGGCGTGCCTGCAGGCTTGGGGCGTCCAGTTCCCAACGCACGATGTGCTCGCTGTCCGGCAGGCGTTCGCGCAGGGCCTGGCTGCTCAGGGCCAGGCGCGGTGCGCTGTCTTCGAGCATGTGCCGCAGGCGGGCCGGCGGGTAGGTGGGGTCCAGTGGCACGTAGGCGGCGCCCGCCTTGAGGATGGCCAGCAAGGCCACCAGCATGTGCGGGCCACGTTCCAGGCACACCGCTACTCGGTCGTCCGGCTGTAGCCCACTGGCCAGCAAGGCGTGGGCCAGGCGATTGGCCTGGTGGTTCAGCTGGCCATAGCTGAGCGCCGTGTGGTCGCCGATGTAGGCGGCGATGGCATCGGGGTGCAGGGCGGCCTGCTGCTCGAATGGCTGGTGCAGCAGGGTGTCGCGCGGGTGCGCCCGTTCGCTGGCGTTGAAGGTCTCCAGCACCTGCTGGCGCACATCCGCGGGTAGGGTGTCGAGGGTGCAAACCTGGGTCATTGGGGTGTTTTGCAAGGCCTGCACCAGCACCTCCAGCGCCTGGGCCATATGCGCCATGACCGCCTCGACATCCACCGAGCGGTGAACCTGCGCGGTCAGGGCGAAGCCCTCGCCCAGGTCATCGACCGACAGGCAGAAGGGGTAGTTGCTGCGTTCCTCGCTGCTCAGCACCTGGGTGCCGGGCAGGTCGAGCGCCGGGCTGGCCGAGGTCTGCGCCTGGCTGTGGCGGAAGTTAAGCAGCGCCGTGAACAGTGGCGTCTGGGCCGACAGGGCGGTGCAACGCTGGGCCAGGGCCAAGGGGGCCTGCTCGTGGGGCAGCAGTTCGATCAGCCGGGTGTGCACCTGTTGCAGCGCACTGTTCAGTGGGGCCTCGAGGTCGACGCGCAGGGGCAGGGTGTTGATGAACATTCCCAACGCCTGCTCGGCCTGGCGACCGCCATTGAAGCGCCCATACAGCACGGTGCCGAACACCACGTCGTCGCGGCCGCTGGTCTTGCCGACCAGCATCGCCCAGGCCAGGTGGAACAGGCTGGCGACCCCCACGCCCTGGGCCTTGGCAACCTGGCGCAAACGCTGGGCCAGTGCCGGGGCAAGCGGGCGTTGCAGCTCGCGGTTCTCGCGCCCGTTGCCTTGGGTGTCCTGCAACCCGTAGGGCAGGGTTGGTTCATCGATATCACCCAGTAACTGCTGGAAATACGCCTCGGCACGCGCTTGGCGATGAGGCTCGCGGGCTTGGCTCACGAAAGACTGGAATGGCACGCTGGGCGGCAATGGGTGGTTGGCATCGAGCATCAAGGCGCGCACTTCGCCGAACAGCAGGCCAAGGGTGGTGTGGTCGATCGCCAGGTGATGGTGGAGCAGTTGCAACTGCCATTGCTGGCAGGGCTCGTCGAAGCGTACGAAGGCCTGGGCCAGGGGCGCGCGGCGAATATCCAGGGTCTGCTCGCTGAAGGCTTGTCCGGCGGCCAGACGGGTCAATGGCAGCCTGGCGCTGCGCCAGGCCACTTGCATCGGTGTGTCCAGCCCTTCCCAGAGCACTGCGCTGCGCAGGATGTCATGCCGGGCGATTACCTGGTCGAAGGCGTCGACGAAGCCTTGCAGGCGTTCATGGCTGTCGAAGGCGAGGGTGGCGCGCAGCAGGTAGGCGTCATCCTCGGGTTGCAGCAGGTGCTGGAACAGCAGGCCTTCCTGCAAGGGGCTCAGCGGGTAGATGGCTTGCACGTTGGCGTGACCGCCGTCGACGTGGCGGGCGACCAGGTCGATCTGGGCTGTGGGCAGGCTCACTTGAGGCGCGGGCTCGAAGGCCTCGGCGGACGTTGTCGGGTGCTCCAGCGCCTGGGCCAGGCTGAGCAGGGTGGCGGCGTTGAACAGGGTGCTTACGTCCACGACCCAGCCGTGTTCACGCAGCTGCTCCACCAACTGCACGGCCAGCAGCGAATGGCCGCCGAGGCTGAAGAAGTTGTCCAGGCGGCCGACGCGTGGC
>NZ_JBNNVR010000125.1:0-12098 GCF_050280645.1 Pseudomonas sp. NPDC089554 | reverse complement strand
CTGTCTGTGGGGTGACTTCGATGTGCTGGCTCAGGGCAATGCTGCTCTGGCTGCTGAAGGTCAGGCCATCGGCGAAGTTCTGCAAGGCGGCGTCCTGCGTGCCATCGAAATCGATGCCGACGTGGTGCTGAAGGCGACCAAGGTCGATGGTGTATACACCGCCGATCCATTCAAGGACCCGCACGCCGAGAAGTTCGATCGCCTCACCTATGATGAGGTTCTGGATCGCAAGCTCGGTGTCATGGACCTGACCGCAATCTGCCTGTGCCGCGACCACAAGATGCCATTGCGGGTATTCAACATGAACAAGCCTGGCGCCCTGCTGAACATCGTGGTGGGCGGCGCTGAAGGTACTCTGATCGAGGAAGGCCAAGCATGATCAACGACATCAAGAAAGACACCCAGGAGCGCATGGGCAAGTCCATCGAGGCGCTGGGTCGTAACCTGGCAGCCATCCGCACCGGTCGCGCCCACCCCAGCATCCTGGACAGCGTCAAGGTGACCGCCTGGGGTAGCGAGATGCCGCTGAACCAGGTGGCTGCGATCACCGTCGAAGACGCCCGTACGCTGAAGATTGTCGCTCATGACAAGAACCTCAGCGCGGCCATCGAGAAGGCCATTCTGACCTCCGACCTGGGCCTGAACCCGTCCAGCGCCGGCACCACCATTCGCGTGCCGATGCCTGCCCTGACCGAGGAAACCCGCAAGGGCTACACCAAGCAGGCCAGCGGCGTGGCTGAAGACGCCAAGGTTGCCGTGCGCAACGTGCGTCGCGACGCACTCGCCGACCTGAAGAAGCTGACCAAGGACAAGGCCATCAGCGAAGACGAAGAGCGTCGTGCTGCGGATGAGATCCAGAAGCTGACCGACAAGTACGTCGCCGAGATCGACGCTGCGTTCAAGGCCAAGGAAAAGGACCTGCTGGCCGTCTGAGGCCAGGGTTTTTCTTTAATGGAAAAGACCAAGCCAGCGGCACCGACCTCGGTGCCGCGCCACGTCGCCATCATCATGGATGGCAACAACCGCTGGGCGAAGAAGCGCCTGTTGCCTGGCGTTGCCGGTCACAAGGCGGGTGTGGATGCGGTGCGGGCCGTAATTGAAGTCTGCGCCGAAGCCAAGGTGGAGGTGCTGACGCTCTTCGCCTTTTCCAGCGAGAACTGGCAGCGTCCCGCCGATGAGGTCGGGGCGCTGATGGAGCTGTTCTTCTCGGCTCTGCGCCGCGAAGCGCGCCGCCTCAACGAGAACAACATCAGCCTGCGCATCATCGGTGACCGCACGCGGTTCCACCCGGAATTGCAGGCTGCCATGCGTGAAGCCGAGGCGCTGACTGCCGGCAATAACCGTTTCATCCTGCAGATCGCCGCCAACTACGGCGGTCAGTGGGATATCGCCCAGGCCGCCCAGCGCCTGGCGCGGGAAGTCCAGGCTGGCCACCTGCGCCCGGACGACATCACCCCAGAGCTGTTGCAGACCTGCCTGGCCACAGGCGACCTGCCGCTGCCCGACCTGTGCATCCGCACCGGGGGAGAGCACCGCATCAGCAACTTCCTGCTGTGGCAGCTGGCCTACGCCGAGCTGTATTTCTCCGACCTTTACTGGCCGGACTTCAAACACGAGGCCATGCGTAACGCACTGGCCGATTTCGCTTCGCGCCAGCGCCGCTTCGGTAAGACCAGCGAGCAGGTCGAGGCTGGAGCTCGTGCTTAATGCTTAAACAACGCATCATCACCGCGCTGATCCTGCTGCCGATCGCGCTGGGCGGTTTCTTCCTGCTCAATGGCGCGGATTTCGCCCTGTTCATTGGCTTCGTGGTCACCCTCGGTGCCTGGGAGTGGGCGCGCCTGGCCGGGCTGGTGGCCCAGCCCCTGCGCATTGCCTACGCCGCCGTGGTCGCCGGGGCGTTGATGCTGCTGTACCTCATGCCAGACCTCGCACCCTGGGTGCTGGGCGCCTCGGTGATCTGGTGGGCGCTGGCAACTTGGCTGGTGCTTACCTACCCACGCAGCAGCGAGCTCTGGAACAGTGCCGCCTGTCGCCTGCTGATCGGCCTGCTGGTGCTGCTGCCGGCCTGGCAGGGGTTGGTGCTGCTCAAGCACTGGCCGCTGGGCAATTGGCTGATCCTGTCGGTCATGGTGCTGGTCTGGGCTGCTGACATCGGTGCCTATTTCTCCGGTCGTGCCTTTGGCAAGCGCAAGCTGGCGCCGCAGGTGAGCCCGGGGAAGAGCTGGGAGGGCGTGTATGGCGGTCTTGCGGTCAGCCTGGTGATTACCCTGGTGGTAGGCATCGTGCGTGATTGGGGCATTGGCCAGATACTGCTCGGCCTGGTGGGGGCGGTGATCGTGGTGATGTCGTCGGTGGTCGGTGACCTGACCGAAAGCATGTTCAAGCGCCGCGAAGGCATCAAGGACAGCAGCAACCTGCTGCCTGGCCATGGTGGCGTACTCGATCGTATCGACAGCCTGACCGCGGCGATCCCGATGTTCGCCGTGCTGCTCTGGGCCGTCGAGTGGGGTGTGCTGTGAGTGGCGTGCAGCGCATTACCGTTTTGGGTGCTACAGGCTCCATTGGCCTGAGCACCCTGGATGTGATCGCTCGTCATCCCGAGCGTTACGAAGTGTTCGCCTTGAGCGGCTATTCGCGGGTGGATGAATTGCTGGCCCTGTGCCTGCGCCATCGCCCAACCTACGCGGTGGTGCCGAGCGCCGACGCTGCCGCGCGCCTGCGCGACGGCTTGGCCGCTGCCGGGGCTACCTGCGAGGTGTTGGAAGGGGAGGCTGGTCTGTGCCAGGTTTCTTCTGCGCCCGAGGTGGATGCGGTAATGGCCGCCATCGTCGGCGCTGCCGGATTGCGCCCGACCCTCGCAGCGGTGCAGGCGGGCAAGAAGGTGTTGTTGGCCAACAAGGAAGCGCTGGTGATGTCCGGCGCGCTGTTCATGGACGCAGTACGGCGCAGTGGCGCGGTACTGTTGCCGATCGACAGCGAACACAACGCGATCTTCCAATGCCTGCCCACCGACCATGCCCGTGGCCTGGCGCAGGTGGGGGTGCGGCGCATCCTGCTGACCGCTTCGGGTGGGCCGTTCCGCGAGATGGCCGCTGCCGATCTGATGGATGTATCGCCGGAGCAGGCCTGCGCTCACCCCAACTGGTCGATGGGTCGCAAGATCTCGGTCGACTCGGCGAGCATGATGAACAAGGGGCTCGAGCTCATCGAGGCCTGCTGGCTGTTCGATGCTGCGCCGTCGAAAGTCGAGGTGGTGGTACACCCGCAAAGCGTTATCCATTCACTGGTCGACTATGTCGACGGTTCGGTGCTCGCCCAGCTGGGCAACCCGGACATGCGCACCCCGATCGCCAACGCCCTGGCCTGGCCAGAGCGGATCGACTCCGGGGTGGCGCCTCTGGACCTGTTCGCCATCGCCCGTCTGGATTTCCAGGCGCCCGACGAACAGCGCTTCCCTTGCCTGCGCCTGGCGCGTCAGGCTGCCGAGGCCGGCAACAGCGCACCTGCGGTGCTCAATGCGGCCAATGAGATTGCGGTGGAGGCATTTCTGCAGCGGCGTATCCGCTTCCCGGAGATCGCGGGTATGATCGAGCAGGTGCTCGACCGCGAGCCGGTGGTGCCATTGCCTTCGCTGGATGCAGTGTTCGCTGCCGACCAGCGGGCTCGGGAGCTGTCCCGGGCCTGGTTGACGCGCCACGGTCGCTGATCGCTTGCGACCCCAGGCCTCGCTGAACGTCATTCGGAGATGGATATGACAGCGCTCTACATGATTATCGGCACCCTGGTGGCGCTGGGTGTACTGGTCACTTTCCACGAATTCGGCCACTTCTGGGTGGCACGGCGCTGCGGCGTCAAGGTGTTGCGCTTCTCGGTGGGCTTCGGCACGCCGCTGGTGCGCTGGCACGACCGCCAGGGCACCGAGTTCGTCATTGCAGCCATCCCCTTGGGTGGCTACGTCAAGATGCTTGACGAGCGCGAGGGGGATGTCCCGCCTGCCTTGGCGCACCAATCCTTCAATCGCAAGACCGTTGGCCAGCGTATCGCCATTGTCGCGGCCGGCCCCATCGCCAACTTCCTGCTCGCCATCCTGTTCTTCTGGGCGGTCGCCATGCTCGGCAGCCAGCAGGTGCGCCCGGTCATTGGCTCGGTGGAGCCGGGCAGCCTGGCAGCGTCTGCAGGCCTGAGCTCCGGCCAGGAAATCGTTTCCATCGATGGCAAGGCGATCAACGGTTGGTCGGGTGTCAACCTGCAACTGGTGCGTCGCCTCGGCGAAAGCGGCACCTTGCAGGTCGGGGTGCGTGACGAGGGCGCGACTGTCGAGCGCCAGCACGACATCAGCCTGAACCAGTGGCTCAAAGGCGACGATGAGCCCGACCCGATCCAATCCCTCGGTTTGCGCCCATGGCGTCCGGCGGTTACCCCGGTGCTGGCAGAGGTCGACCCGAAGGGGCCCGCCGCTGCGGCCGGCTTGAAGGCTGGCGACAAGCTGCTGGCACTCGACGGCGTCGCCCTGGGCGACTGGCAGCAGGTGGTCGACAGTGTGCGTGCACGCCCAGAAGCCAAGGTTGTACTGCGTGTCGAGCGCGATGGTGCGCAGCTGGAGGTGCCTGTCACCCTGGCGCGCAAAGGCGAAGGGCAAGCCTCCGGTGGTTACCTGGGCGCGGGTGTAAAACCTGTCGAATGGCCGTCCAGCATGCTGCGCGAAGTCAGCTACGGACCCCTGGAAGCCGTGGGCGAGGGGCTGTCGCGAACCTGGAGCATGAGTGTCCTTACCCTTGAATCGCTGAAGAAAATGTTGTTCGGCGAGCTCTCGGTAAAAAACTTGAGCGGACCGATAACCATTGCTAAAGTGGCGGGCGCTTCAGCCCAGTCGGGTGTGGGGGATTTCCTGAATTTCCTGGCCTACCTGAGCATTAGCCTAGGGGTTCTTAACCTGCTGCCCATTCCAGTACTGGATGGGGGGCACTTGCTGTTCTACCTGATCGAGTGGGCGCGCGGTCGTCCACTTTCGGATCGGGTACAAGGTTGGGGGGTCCAGATCGGTATCAGCTTGGTCATCGGGGTCATGTTGCTTGCCCTGATAAACGATCTGGGTCGACTTTAACGCTTCGCTCTATTGCGAACCCGCTGCCTCGCTCGCGGCGGGTTGTTTATTGCCAGTTGGAATAAAAGGACTTCATGAAACGTCTGCTGCTAACTGCGGTCCTCTCCGCACTGATGATCGCTGAAGTTCACGCCGAGTCCTTCACCATCTCCGATATCCGCGTCAACGGCCTGCAGCGGGTTTCCGCCGGCAGCGTGTTCGGCGCGTTGCCGTTGAACGTTGGCGACCAGGTCGATGACCGGCGCCTGGTGGAGTCCACCCGCTCGCTGTTCAAGACCGGTTTCTTCCAGGACATTCAGCTGGACCGTGATGGCAATGTCCTGATCATCAACGTGGTCGAGCGCCCGTCGGTTTCGAGCATCGAGATCGAGGGCAACAAGGCGATCAGCACCGAAGACTTGATGAAAGGCCTGAAACAATCGGGCCTGGCCGAAGGCGAGATCTTCCAGCGTGCCACCCTCGAGGGCGTGCGTAACGAGTTGCAGCGCCAGTACGTGGCCCAGGGCCGCTACTCGGCCGAAGTCGACGCCGAAGTGGTGCCGCAGCCACGCAACCGGGTTGGCCTGAAGATCAACATCAACGAAGGTACCGTCGCGGCTATCCAGCACATCAACGTGGTGGGCAACACCGTGTTCAGCGACGAAGACCTCGCCCAGCTGTTCGAGCTGAAAACCACCAACTGGCTGTCGTTCTTCAAGAACGACGACAAGTACGCCCGCGAGAAACTCTCCGGTGACCTGGAGCGCCTGCGTTCCTACTACCTGGACCGCGGCTACATCAACATGGACATCGCCTCCACCCAGGTGTCCATCACGCCAGACAAGAAGCACGTCTACATCACCGTCAACGTCAATGAAGGCGAGAAGTACACCGTCCGTGACGTCAAGCTGTCCGGCGACCTGAAGGTGCCGCAAGACCAGGTCCAGTCGCTGCTGCTGGTGCAGCCGGGCCAAGTGTTCTCGCGCAAGGTGATGACCACCACCTCCGACCTCATCACCCGTCGCCTGGGTAACGAGGGCTACACCTTCGCCAACGTCAATGGCGTGCCTCAGCCAAACGACCAGGATCACACCGTCGACATCATGTTCGTCGTCGACCCGGGCAAACGTGCCTACGTGAACCGTATCAACTACCGCGGCAACACCAAGACCGAAGACGAAGTACTGCGCCGCGAAATGCGCCAGATGGAAGGTGGCTGGGCATCGACCTACCTGATCGACCAGTCCAAGACCCGTCTGGAACGCCTGGGCTTCTTCAAGGAAGTGAACGTCGAGACCCCACCGGTGCCAGGCACCGATGACCAGGTCGACGTCAACTACGCCGTGGAAGAGCAAGCGTCCGGTTCGATCACCGCCAGCGTCGGTTTCGCCCAGAGCGCCGGTCTGATCCTCGGTGGCTCGATCAGCCAGAGCAACTTCCTCGGTACTGGTAACCGGGTGTCCATCGGCCTGACGCGTTCCGAATACCAGACCCGCTACAACTTCGGCTTCGTTGACCCCTACTTCACTGCCGATGGCGTGAGCCTGGGTTACAACGCCTTCTACCGCAGCACCGACTACGACGACCTCGATGTCGACGTGGCCAGCTACGCGGTGGACAGCCTCGGTGCCGGTGTCAGCCTCGGCTACCCGATCAGCGAGACCTCGCGCCTGACCTATGGCCTCACCGTGCAACAGGATGACCTGAAGACCGGCCGTTACACCGTCGATGAGATCTTCAAGTTCATTCAGGAAGAAGGCGACAGCTTCCTTAACTTCAAGGCGTCGATCGGCTGGTCCGAATCCACCTTGAACAAAGGCGTGCTGGCAACCCGTGGTCACTCCCAGAGCCTGACCCTGGAAAGCACCATCCCAGGCAGCGACCTGTCGTTCTACAAGCTCGACTACCGCGCCCAGCTGTTCAAGCCGATCAATAACGAATACACCCTGCGCCTGCACACCGAGCTGGGCTATGGTGATGGCTTCGGTGGCACCTCCGGCCTGCCGTTCTACGAGAACTACTACGCGGGTGGCTTCAACTCGGTACGTGGCTTCAAGGACAGCACCCTGGGCCCACGCAGTACCCCGAGTAACGGCTCGAACCCCGGCACTATCGCTGACCCGGACCAAGACCCGCTGCCATTCGGTGGTAACGTACTCGTCCAAGGTGGTGTCGAGCTGCTGTTCCCGCTGCCATTCGTCAAGGACCAGCGTTCGCTGCGGACCTCGGTGTTCTGGGACGTGGGTAACGTGTTCGACACCAACTGCGGCTCCAAGCCCGATTGCACCAAGGTCGGCTTCTCCGACATGGCCAGCTCCGTCGGTCTCGGCGTGACCTGGATCACCGCGCTCGGCCCGCTCAGTTTCAGCCTGGCGATGCCGATCAAGAAGCCTGACGACGCCGATACCCAGGTGTTCCAATTCTCTCTGGGCCAGACCTTCTGAGGTCGGCCCTCGCTTAACGACAACGGTTTATCCAGGAGTGCATCGTGCGTAAGTTGACTCAACTGGCCGTATTGGCCGCGGCGCTGGTCGCCACCCCGGCTTTCGCCGAAATGAAGATCGCCGTTCTGAACTACCAGATGGCACTGCTCGAGTCCGACGCGGCCAAGGCCTACGCGGTCGATGCCGAGAAGAAGTTCGGCCCGCAGCTGACCAAGCTGAAGACCCTGGAAAGCAGCGCCAAGGGCATCCAGGATCGCCTGATCAAAGGCGGCGACAAGATGCAGCAGCAGGAGCGTGAGCGCCTGGAGCTGGAATTCAAGCAGAAGGCCCGCGACTTCCAGTTCCAGTCCAAGGAACTGAACGAAGCCAAGGCCGTTGCCGACCGTGACATGCTCAAGACCCTCAAGCCCAAGCTGGACGGCGCTGTCGAGGAAGTCATCAAGAAGGGCGGTTTCGACCTGGTACTCGAGCGTGGCGCGGTCATCGATGTCAAGCCTCAATACGACATCACCCGCCAGGTCATCGAGCGCATGAACCAAGCGCGTTGATATGACCCTGACGATGACCCTCGGCCAGCTGGCCGAAGCCCTTGGCGCCACCCTGAAAGGCCCCGAGGCGCTGCCGATCACCGGGCTTGCGACCTTGCAGGACGCAGGCCCGGGGCAGCTGAGTTTTTTGGCTAACAAGCAATACCGCAAGTACCTGGACGATTCCCAGGCCGCTGCGGTGCTGCTCAAGGCCGAGGATGCCGAAGGTTTCTCCGGCAACGCCCTGATTGTGCTCGACCCCTACCTCGCCTACGCGCGCATTTCCCACCTGTTCGACCCCAAACCCAAGGCTGTGGCGGGAGTTCATCCCAGCGCCGTGGTGGCGGACGATGCGGTGGTGGACCCCAGCGCCAGCATCGGTCCGTTCGTGGTGGTTGAAAGCGGTGCGCGCATCGATGCCAACGTCACCCTGGGTGCGCATTGCTTCATCGGTGCTCGCAGCGTGGTTGGCGAAGGTGGCTGGTTGGCACCGCGTGTCACGCTGTACCACGATGTGACCATCGGTAAGCGCGTGGTCATCCAGTCCGGTGCGGTGATCGGCGGCGAAGGTTTCGGTTTCGCCAACGAAAAGGGCGTTTGGAACAAGATCGCCCAGATCGGCGGCGTGACCCTTGGTGATGATGTTGAAATTGGCGTCAACACCGCGGTTGACCGTGGCGCCCTGTCGGACACCCGTATCGGCAATGGGGTAAAGCTGGACAACCAGATCCAGATCGCCCACAACGTACAGGTCGGTGACCATACGGCCATGGCGGCTTGTGTCGGTATCTCCGGCAGCACGCGCATCGGCAAGCATTGCATGATCGCCGGCGGTGTCGGCATGGTCGGTCATATCGATGTTTGCGATAACGTTTTTGTTTCCGGCATGACCATGGTGACCCGCTCCATTACCGAGCCGGGTGGTTATTCCTCGGGTACGGCCATGCAGCCTTTGGCCGAGTGGCGCAAGAGCGCCGCGCGCATTCGCCAGCTGGATGAAATGTCCAAGCGTCTTCAGCAGCTGGAAAAACGTGTCGATACCGTGACCTCAGGTGGCCAGCCTGCATCAGAAGGCTGATACCATTCCCTGAGCAAGAGTGAACAGTCGCTAGCTGGCTCCTCTATGGATTGCAAAAGGAGCGTGCGGTCAGTCCCTGCGCTCCCTATTCTTACTACAGGCTTCCCCCCGAAATGATGGACATCAACGAGATTCGCGAATACCTGCCTCACCGTTACCCGTTCCTGCTGGTGGACCGTGTGACGGACCTGGACTTCGAGGCCCAGAGCATTCGTGCCTACAAGAATGTCAGCATCAATGAGCCGTTCTTCAACGGCCACTTCCCAGCGCACCCGATCATGCCGGGCGTGCTGATCATCGAGGCGATGGCCCAGGCGGCCGGGATTCTCGGTTTCAAGATGCTCGATGCGAAACCTGCGGATGGCACCCTGTACTACTTCGTTGGTTCCGACAAGCTGCGCTTCCGTCAACCGGTACTGCCGGGCGACCAGCTTGTACTGGAGGCCAAGTTCCTTAGCCGTAAGAGCATGATCTGGAAATTCGAATGCCGAGCGCTGGTCGACGGCAAGCCAGTTTGCTCGGCAGAGATCACCTGTGCGGAACGCTCCCTATGAATTTGATTGACCCTCGGGCGATCATCGACCCCTCGGCCAAGCTGGCCGACGGCGTCGAGGTAGGCCCCTGGTCGATCGTAGGCCCCGATGTGGAAATCGGGGAGGGCACCGTCATTGGTCCACACGTGGTGCTCAAGGGGCCGACCCGCATCGGCAAGCACAACCGTATCTACCAGTTCAGCTCCATCGGCGAAGACACCCCTGACCTCAAGTACAAAGGGGAGCCGACGCGCCTGGTGATTGGCGACCACAACGTGATTCGCGAGGGCGTGACCATTCACCGTGGCACCGTCCAGGACCGCTCGGAAACCACCTTGGGCGACCACAACCTGATCATGGCCTATGCCCACATCGGCCACGACAGTGTGATCGGCAACCATTGCATTCTGGTCAACAACACGGCGCTGGCCGGGCACGTCCATGTCGGCGATTGGGCGATCCTGTCGGGCTATACCCTGGTGCACCAGTACTGCCACATTGGTGCGCACGCGTTCTCCGGCATGGGGACGGCGATCGGCAAGGATGTACCTGCATTCGTCACCGTGTTCGGTAGCCCGGCCGAAGCGCGCAGCATGAACTTCGAAGGCATGCGCCGTCGCGGCTTCAGCGACGAGGTGATCCACGCGCTGCGCCGTGCCTACAAGATCGTCTATCGCCAGGGCTTGACCACCGAGCACGCACTGAAGGCGCTCGACGAATCGGCAGCTCAGCATGCCGAGGTCGAATTGTTCCGTCAGTCGATTCAGAATTCTGCCCGCGGCATTACCCGCTGACATGGCCCAGCTTTGTGTAGCGCTGGTGGCCGGCGAGGCCAGCGGTGATATCCTCGGGTCCGGTCTGATGCGCGCACTCAAGGCGCGTCATCCGGACGTTCGCTTCATCGGCGTCGGTGGTCCGCTGATGGAAGCCGAAGGCCTTCAGTCCTATTTCCCCATGGAACGCCTGGCAGTCATGGGCCTGGTCGAGGTACTTGGCCGCCTGCGTGAGCTGCTCAAGCGGCGCAAGGACCTGATCCAGACCCTGATTGCCGAGCGTCCCGATGTGTTCATCGGTATCGATGCGCCGGACTTCACCCTCAACATCGAGCTGAAACTGCGTCAGGCCGGTATCAAGACCGTGCACTACGTCAGCCCTTCGGTGTGGGCCTGGCGCCAGAAGCGGGTGCTGAAGATTCGCGAAGGCTGCGACCTGATGTTGACCCTGCTGCCCTTCGAGGCCAGGTTCTACGAAGAAAAGGGCGTGCCGGTGCGTTTCGTCGGCCATCCGCTGGCAGATACCATTCCCCTGGATGCCGACCGCCAGGCTGCCCGCGCGGCATTGGGCTTGGGCGATGGGCCGCTGGTTGCTCTGATGCCCGGCAGTCGCGGTGGTGAGGTAGGGCGCCTGGGGGAGCTGTTCCTCGATGCTGCCCAGCGCTTGCGCGAGTTGGTGCCCGGTGTGCGCTTCGTCTCCCCCTGCGCCAACCCCACTCGCCGTGCGCAACTGGAGCAAATGCTGCAAGGGCGCGACCTGCCTCTGACGCTGCTCGACGGCCAGTCGCACCAGGCCCTGGCCGCCTGCGACGCGGTGCTCATTGCCTCCGGGACCGCAACCCTTGAGGCATTGCTGTACAAGCGCCCCATGGTGGTTGCCTACCGCCTGGCCGGGCTGACGTACTGGATTCTCAAGCGCATGGTCAAGAGCCCCTACGTGTCGCTGCCAAACCTGTTGGCCCAGCGTGCGCTGGTGCCCGAGCTGCTTCAGGACGCCGCTACCCCTGAGGCCCTGGCTCGCACCCTGGCGCCATTGGTGGCCGATGGCCGTGAGCAGACCGAACATTTCGACCAGATTCACCGCACCCTGCGCCGCGACGCCTCGAACCAGGCCGCCGACGCGGTGTTGGCCTTGCTGAAGGACCGATGACATGCAGATGGGACTGGATTTCAACCTGGTCGAGGACTTGGTCGCCGGTGTCGACGAAGTGGGTCGCGGCCCGCTGTGCGGGGCAGTGGTCACTGCGGCAGTGATCCTCGACCCGCAACGGCCGATCCTTGGCCTGAATGACTCGAAGAAACTTACCGAGGCCAAGCGCGAGGCGCTGTTCGACGAGATTTGCGAAAAGGCCCTGAGCTTCTGCATCGCACGTGCCGAAGTTGAAGAAATCGACCGGTTGAACATCCTTCAGGCCACCATGCTGGCCATGCAGCGCGCGGTCGAAGGCCTGAGCGTGACCCCGAAACTTGCGCTGATCGACGGCAATCGCTGTCCGAAACTGGCAGTACCAGCGGCGCCGGTGGTGCAGGGTGATGCCAAGGTTCCTGCGATCGCCGCCGCCTCGATCCTGGCCAAGGTCACCCGTGACCGGGAGATGAGCGCATTCGAGCTGATCTACCCAGGCTATGGCATCGGCGGGCACAAAGGCTACCCGAC
>NZ_JBNNVR010000124.1:0-12326 GCF_050280645.1 Pseudomonas sp. NPDC089554 | reverse complement strand
CAACCTGCTGTCAACTGCCTTTTTCACCGCTATCGACACACAGATCGAAGCCCTTCCGATACTGCCTGAAGCATTCAACTCGTTGATATTCAAGGGGTTTTACGCTTCGACTACGTCGGAAGTGGGGCGCATTATAAGGGCCACAGAAACGCCGTCAAGCCTTTGTTTCGAAAATATTGCAAGTTGCAAGCAAACCGCTTAATTGCGCAATATAGTGCGCAAAGCTTCTCCTTCCCTCCCACCAGGACCGCCGCCTCTAAATGAACACCCAGCCCCGCAGCCTGGCCGCCACGCTCTTCCCCATTGGTCTGCTGCTGATCGCCATGGCCTCGATCCAGTCGGGCGCCTCGCTAGCCAAGAGCATGTTCCCCCTCGTCGGCGCCCAGGGCACGACCACCCTGCGCCTGGTATTCGCCAGCGTCATCATGCTGCTCTTGCTGCGCCCGTGGCGTGCCCGCCTGAACAGCAGCACCCTGCGCAGCGTGATCATCTATGGCATGGCCTTGGGCGGTATGAACTTCCTCTTCTATATGTCGCTGCGTACCGTTCCACTGGGTATCGCCGTCGCCTTGGAGTTCACAGGCCCCCTGGCAGTGGCGATCCTCGCATCGCGCAGGGTAATCGACTTTCTCTGGATCGCACTGGCCATCGCCGGGTTGCTGCTGCTCATTCCCGTCGGCCAGACCGGCCAGTCGCTTGACTTGGTGGGCGCGGGCTATGCCTTGGGCGCTGGCGTGTGTTGGGCACTCTATATCCTCTACGGCCAACGGGCAGGTGCAGAAAACGGCATCCAGACCGCAGCCCTCGGCGTAGTCATCGCCGCCTTGTTCGTCGCACCCATCGGCATCGTCCACGCCGGCAGCGCGCTGCTCAACCCGGCGCTGATCCCACTGGCGCTGGGCGTTGCCATTCTCTCCACCGCCCTGCCCTACAGCCTCGAAATGGTCGCCCTGACCCGCATGCCTGCACGCACGTTCGGTACCTTGATGAGCATCGAGCCGGTTTTCGGCGCTCTGTCAGGCCTTCTATTCCTTGGCGAAGTGCTGAGCCTGACGCAATGGCTCGCAATCCTGGCCATCATCACTGCATCGGTCGGTGCCACGTTGTCGATGAGAAAGGAAGCCAACCCACCGGTTGCCGCTGATTGACTTGAGAAATACTTGCATTTACAGAAAAGGTAACCTTGTACCTGCCAGCCAAGCCACTTAAGCTGTCACAAAACCATCATCTTCAAGCGGTCTACTGAACCGACATGGACGCCGGAGAGTTCAAGGAAGAACGAAGTGACTACACTGGGGGCGGCCCTGCATTGCCACCCTCTCATTAAGGACAGGAATGAAACGTATTTTTCTCATCCTGGCCATCTTGGCCATAGCTGGGTGTGCCGCAACGACCAAGACCGAGGTCAAGCGCGGCAAGAAGGGCCTACACATCAACTGTTCAGGCCTCTCCTCCTCGTGGGACAAGTGCTATGACATGGCCGCCACCTCTTGTGGCAGAAAAGGCTACAAGGTGGTCGCCCGTTCCGGGGACAGTGAAGAAGAAGCTGGCGACTACATCTTCGGTATCAACCCCGCCGGCTATACCAGCCGCAGCATGATCGTCATCTGCAAGTGAATGAAAAAGGGCAGCTTCGCGCTGCCCTTTTTCATTGCCGTGTCACGCTCTAATCAAAGCGCCACCGTACGCTGCTCCAGCCAAGCCAAGGCCTCACCCTTGAGCAACGGTGACAACCGCTCGCGCACGGTCCGGTGGTAATCATTGAGCCAGGTGGTTTCCTCTGCACTGAGCCGCTCTGGCAACAGGCAGCGGGTATCGATCGGGCATAGCGTCAAGGTTTCGAAATTCAGGAAATCGCCGAAAGCGCTTTTGCCCAACTCACGGTTGACCACCAGGTTCTCGATGCGCACCCCCCACTCGCCTGGGCGATAGGTGCCCGGCTCGATAGAGCTGATCATGCCCGCCTGCATCGCAGTCTGCGGGGTGGTCGCGGCCTGGTAGGCGATGACCTGCGGCCCTTCGTGCACGTTCATGAAATAGCCCACGCCGTGGCCGGTGCCATGCCCGTAGTCGACCTGCTCGGCCCAGATCGGCGCCCGCGCAATGGCGTCGAGCAATGGCGAGAGGATGCCGCGCGGGAATGCCGCTCGCGACAACGCGATCATGCCCTTGAGCACGCGGGTGCAATCCTGTTTCTGCTCAAGCGTCGGCGTGCCGATCGGCACCATGCGAGTGATGTCGGTGGTCCCGCCCAGGTACTGGCCGCCGGAATCGATCAGCAACAGGCCATCGCCCTCGATCAGCGCATGGGATTGCTCGGTGGCGCGGTAATGCGGCATGGCGCCGTTGCCGTTGAACGCCGCGATGGTCGAGAAGCTCAGCGAGACGAAATCCGGGCGGCGGGCCCGGGCGGCGCTCAATTGCTCATCGATGGTCAGCTCGCTGATGGGCTCCTGACCAAGGTTGGCCTCCAGCCAGGCGAAGAACTCACAGAGGGCTGCGCCGTCCTGCTCCATGACCTGGCGAATATGTACCAAGTCCTCCTCGTCCTTGCGCGACTTGCTCAGGGTCGTAGGGTTGAGGCCTTCAACCCACTGCACCTTGTCATCGAGGTGGTCCAACAGGCCGCAGGTGACACGCGCTGGATCGATCAGCAAACGTGCGCCGGCAGCGATGCTCGCCAGTGCAGCGCCAACATCGGTGTAGTCGCGCACCTCGATACCGTCGACGGCCAGCACCTCACGCAGGTGGGCATCGAGCTTGTCACGCCCAACGAACAACAAGGCCTCACTCTGACTGACCAACGCGAAGGAAACGAACACCGGGTTGTAGGAAACATCGCTGCCACGCAGGTTGAACAACCAGGCGATGTCATCCAGGGTCGCGATGAAGTGCCAGTCGGCGCCCTTCTCGCGCATCGTCTGGCGCAGCCCGGCGAGCTTCTCCGCGCGATTCACCGTGGCATAGGGAGGAAGGTGCTGGTAGACCGGATTGCTCGGCAGCGCCGGGCGGTCCTGCCAAACCTGGCCAAGCAGGTCAATGTCGGTGCGCAAGCTCACGCCACGCGGCTGCAGGCGCTCACTGAGCTGACGCGCCGAAGCAGCTGCCATCACCGCGCCATCGACCGCGACCACGCCGCCCGCGCGAACGTGCTCGCCCAACCATTCCAGCGCGCCAGGCTGGCCCGGGATCAGCTTCATCAGCTCGACACCACTGCCGGCCAACTCTTTATCGGCTTGTTCCCAATACCGGCTGTCGGCCCACAGCCCCGCGAAGTCGGCCGCTACCACCAAGGTACCGACCGACCCCTGGAACCCGGACAACCATTGGCGCCCCTGCCAAAAACCTGGCAGGTACTCCGACAGGTGCGGGTCCGCCGAGGGCACCAGCAAGGCATCCACGCCTTCCCTGGCCATGGCCTCGCGCACGCGCGCCAGACGCGCCGGCACGGTTTCCAGAATGGGGGACTGACTGTTCATTCGCACTCCTGCGTTGAAATCTTCGGCTGTTCCAAAGCGCGGATAATGGAACAGCCCGCAGGCGCCAGCAATCCCCCAAGGTGATTACCCTTCCAGAGCCCGAGCGCGCGAACGCCGAGCCTGGTCTGCTGCCTCAACCGATTGCTGCAAGGTGAAATCGAAGGCGATTTCCGCGAAACGCCCCGCCACACCGTGCTGCGCCGCGCGCTCGCGGTCGTCGCTGAAGGTGATGCTGGCGATCAGCTCGTCACGCGTGGCATAGGCGAAGTCATCGTGCAGGTAGGGGTCGCCGTCCAGGTTGATCTGGGTGGTCAGGTGGCGATGGCCTGGTGCGCAAATGAAGAAATGGATGTGCGCGGGGCGCTGGCCGTGACGCCCAAGGTCGTCGAGCAATTGCTGGGTTGGGCCATCCGGTGGGCAGCCATAGCCGGACGGCACGATGCTGCGAAAGCGGTATCGCCCGGTGGCATCGGTAAGAATGCGCCGACGCAGGTTGAAGTCCGACTGGCTGGGGTCGAAGTACGAGTAAGTTCCCTGGGTGTTGGCATGCCAAACGTCTACCAAGGCGCCGGCCAATGGCTGGCCATCGGCACCTCGTACATACCCGTGCATGAACAACGGCACACCGGCGTCCTGGCCATCGTCCAGGCGCGCCTCGCTGCCGCCTTCAACCAAGGGCGCCCCCGCCACGTACAGCGGGCCTTCGATAGTGCGCGGCGTACCGCCGTTCAAGCCGGCCGCAGCATCCTGGGCATCGAGCAACAGATCCAGGTAATGCTCCAGGCCAAGCCCGGCGACCAGCAGGCCAGCCTCCTGGCGTGCGCCCAGCGCATTGAAGTAGTTGACGCCCTGCCAGAACTCCTCAGGCGTCACGTTCAGCTCCTCGATGATGTTCACCGCCTCGCGCAGGATGCGGTGCACCACGGCCTTCAACCTGGGGTTGCCACCCTCGGCGTCCAGGCCACTGGCATTGGCCAGCAGCGCCTGGGCCGCTGAAGTGTGCGAAATGCTAACGCTCATGAATCAATCCTCATCGTTGTTGTTATTCGAGTGCAAAAGCGTGGGGTCAGAATGGAATGGTCAGTTTCATCCAATAGGCATCGCCCTCGGCGCGGTTACGCACCTCGGTTTCGCGCTGCCACTTGGCGGTCAGGAACCAGCCGTCGCGGCTGGTGTATTTCAACGAAGGGCCGATGGCGAATGCCCTGCCTTTGTTGTCCTCGATGCGTTCGCCGTTCTGGCGATCGTCGGTGGTCTGGTACAACGCATAGCCGCCCACCCCGACCACCCAGCCATTGCCCAGGCCCCAGCCGACGGCGTAGTCCACGTGCAGTTCCTGGCCCGAGCGGTAGTCGGTGGCGCGGTTGCGCAGGTTGAAGTCGTACATGGTCTTGGCATCGATGTTCAGGCCATTGGGGTCGATGTACGACAGCGCATATACCGGCTCGATGACCCAGTAGTTGCGCCCGGGGTTGGCCAGGTCGCCACGGTCGTAGGCGCCGGTGGGTGCGATGAAGTCCAGCGCCAGGATGCTGTGCAGTTTCTCGCTGTGATGAAAGCCCAGGGCCGGGCCGAAGATCATGTCGCCGAGCCCGCGCTTGTGCTGGGACTGGCCGTTGACCCCCACCTTCAAGTCGACGAGCGGCAAGATGGCGTGGAAGGCCAGGCTCGCGCCGAACACCTGTTGCTCGGTCACCCAGATCAGCCGTGGGGCAATCACGTTGGCGCGCACCTGGAAATCCACCGGCACCTTGTCGCCGCGGTTGTCGCGCAGGGTGTCGGCCTCGTAATGGTTGACGAATATCTGCGAGTACAACCCCGGCGGCGGCATGGCCCCGGACATGTAGTTCTCCGACCCCATGGGGTAGGACGAACCCCCGCCTTCGCTGGCCTCGACCGGGGCGCCGAGCGCCATCAGCAGGCCGACCGCGACAATACCGGTGCGGCTGGCGCACGCCATTTCATTCACTGACTTCATGGGCATTTCCCTTTTTGTTGTTCTTATGGGTAGCCGCGTCCCGCCCCCATGACGGAGCCTGGCGCGGTGCTTGATTCCAGGTTGCTAAATGCGTTTGAACAGCGCCGAGCGCGTGCCTTGTGCCGAGCCGTCGGCGGCTCTGTAGAAGCGCTCCATGAAGATGTCGCGCTCGAACAGCCGCCCCTGCATCAAGCAGGTGATGGCCGAGTCGATCATCACCGGCGGGCCGCACAGGTAGGCCTTGTGGCTGGCGAAGCGCCCCTCGAAATGCGCCTTGGCCGCGTCGTGCACATAGCCTTTGAAGCCACGCCACTGCGTGTCGTCATCGGCCTGGCTCAACGCCGGCACGTAGGTGAAGTTGCTGTGTTCGCGCGCCAGCCCTTCGAACAACGCCTGGTTGTACAGCTCGGCCCGGTTGCGCGCGCCCTGGAACAGCACGATCTGCCGCGCATCTTTCGCTTCCAGCAAGTCGAGGATCATCGACTGCGGGCTCGACAGGCCCGAGCCACCGGCAACGAAGATCAAATCGCCCGGTTGCGAGGCGCGCACGAAGAACTGCCCGTATGGGCCGGACAACCCCACCGCATCACCGACCTTCATCCGTTCGTGCACCCAGGTGGTGGCCGCGCCCCCTTCGACCCGGCGAATGTGCAGCTCGACCTCGTCGGCCTTGCTCGGCGGGTTGGCCAGGGAGAACGCGCGGGTGCCTTCGATGCCCGGCAGTTGCAGGTTGATGTACTGGCCGGCCTGAAAGGCCATGGGCCGGTCCAGCTTCAGGTGCACGCCCTTGATGGTCGGCGACAGGTCGACCAGTGCGGTCACCACTGCCTCGAAGTCCTCCACGGTATGGCCGAGGAAATCCGGGTCGGCATCGACGTCGGCCTCGATCACCAGGTCGCTCTGGGGTATCGCGCAGCAGGCCAGCACCTTGCCTTCGTCACGCTCCATGTCCATCAGCGCGAACGACGAAGCCGCGCCGATATCGACCTCGCCTTCGAGCACCTGCACCTTGCAGGTGGCGCAGGTGCCATGGCCGCAGGCGAATGGCAGCCACACGCCTTGGCGCAGGGCGGCCTGGAGGATGGTCTGGCCCTCCTGCACCTCGATCTGCTCACCGGTGGGTTCGATGGTTACTTGGTAGCTCATGACCGCGCCCTCAGTTGCCGGTGCCGGCGATGCCGGTCAGGCCGGGGGTGTCGAGGTGCAGCAGGCTCTTGTGATCGATGCCGTTGTGCACCAGGCTCGCCAGGTTGTCGGGGTTGAAAGGCTGGTCGTTCAAGCGCCAGCTGGCCTTGGTGAAGTCCACCGCCGCCGCATCCGGGTGCCGGGCAATCGCCGGGCGCACCACGTGCTCGAGGAAGTCGCCGAACAGCATGCTCGGCGGCAGCGGGAAGGTGAATGGGGCGCAGAACAGCAGGTGTTTTTCCCAGCACAGGTACACCAGTTGCGCACCGTTGAACTTGTCCTGGCTGTCCAGGGGCGTGGCGCTGTAGGCGCCGATAGCAGTCACGGGCATGGTCGTGTTTCCTTGTTCTTGTCAGGGTGTTGGAAGCGGGCGCTCAACCGGTCTTGCGCACGTTCGGGTGCCAGTCCTGCCAGCGGCGATGCTCGGTGGAGCCCAGGTACTCGAAGTTGTCCTGGCCCGGCGCGATGTTGTAGTAGTCGCGCACGATCGCCTCGACGTCGGCGCCGCCGCAGTTGCCCTGGAGGATCTGGTGCACCGGCAGCCAAGCCTGGATGTACTTGGTCGGCTCGTACTCGAAGATGTCGCAGCAGCCCTGGGAGCAGAAGTGGTAGCGCTCGCCTTCGTGCAGCGCGCTGCGGTGGCTCAGGGTGGTGGCGTCGTCGGGCTCGGTGAACGCCAGCGGGATCTGGCAGATCTGGCAGAGCATCGGCAGGGTCGGGTTGTAGAAGCGCTCGCCGTTTTCCTGCTGCGTGCGCCAGTGCTCGAAGCGCGGGCGGTAGATTTTGTCGAAGGTGTCGGGGTACTTCTGCGACAACCAGTCCAGCTCCTCGTCCGAAGGCATCCAGGTGTGGAAGTTGGTGGCCTGTGTGTACTGGTAGAAGATCGACCAGGCCTGGTGGCTGACGTGGTCCTTGCCGATGTTGGCTTCCTCGACATGCTTGGGCGGACGAATGCCATAGCGTTCGAGGTCCTTGAACAGCGCGCCGCCGGCGTCCTCGAAGTACACCTTCCAGGCCTCGGCCCAGGACATCACTTTGTTCGGCAGCATGTAGTCCATCATCATCCCGACCAGGCTCAGCAGGCGGAAGCCACGCCAGAACCACTTGTCGATCCAGCGCTGGATGATCGGTACGTTGTCTTCATGCTGCTCGAGCAGGAACTTGATTACCTCCAGGCCCAGGGTCATGTGCCGGGCCTCATCGGACTGCGCCGAGAAGCCGAAGGTGACGGTGGCCATGTCGCCGTTGTACGCCGCGCCGGACATGAATGGCACGAACAGCAGGTTGGTCAGCACGTACTCGAACGAGAACGAGATCGCCGTGAGGAATTCGAACGGGCCAGCGGTGCGGGCATCCTCGAAGAACGACTTGGGCACCGACAGGAACCACACCCGGTCGTGCATATGAGCGAAATCGTGCAGGCCGTTGAAGTGCTTGTTGTAGTGGCTCATGGCGTGGATCTGGGTCTGCACATGGCGCAACTCGTCGATCGCCTGCATCTGGCAGGCCACCCGCGCGCCGGCGCCGCTGAACTGCCGACCGACCCGGGCAAAGCCCTGGTAAGCCTGGTACTCCAGTGGCGTCACGCCAGACAGGAACAGCTTCAGGGCATTGACGTAGCGGGCATCGGAAAGCCCGGTATGGCCGTTGTTCTGCGAGAACGCATCGAAGATCGCGTACAGCTTCTTCTCTTTCTCGGCCTGGTATTTCCAGTAGGTGTCCATGGTCAGGCGGAACGGGTCTTCCCACTTGTCCCAGTCGGTGATCTTGATGCCTTCGAAACGTTCATGGGGGTAGATGTCTTCGTGACGCTGGTAGCTGGGCTCCCAGTCCAGGTCACGGGTCAGGCAACGGTACTTGTCCTTGGCGTTGAGGCGCTTGTTCACGGCCATGAGGGTTCTCCACGAATTCTTGTTGTGTGGTTGCGGATGTCGGGGACGCTTTCAGCTGTTCCAATGCAGAGAGAAACGGTCGTCCTCTTCCTCGACGTTGCCGCCCAGGGTGATCACGTACATCAGCATTTCCTGGATGTCCCAGGGCTGGCCGGTGATCTGCTCCACCGTCTCGCGGTGGATGTCCAGGCGGTTGGCGGCCTCGATGCGGATCATCGACGGCTGCTGCTGCACCTGGGCGTGGGGGTTGTCCTGCTCGATGGCCGCAACGATGGCCTGGGCGTAGTCGTTGGCTTGCAGGTTGAGGTAGACGAGCGAGGTCATGCCGCACCTCCTGCCAGGCCGAGTTTCTTCAGGCGCGCGCCAAAGGCGGCGTCCACCTCGGCCAGCGGGTTGCCGCCCGGCACCTTCGCCGCCAGCGGCGCCAGCGCCTCGAGCGCACGCGCGCGCCACTGCTCGACCCACCCTTGCACCAGGGCGCGGTTGCCTTCGCTTTCGCCCACCACGGTCTTGACCAACGCATCTACCCAGCGCTGCGACTCGGCGAACCACAGGCGCATGAACTCGGTGAGCATGCCCACCTGGCCGGCGCCGCGGGCCATAAGTTGCTCATCGAGGCGCTGGAACAGCAGCGGGTACACCAGGCCATCGCTGACCAGGTTCTGCGCCAGAGTCAGCTCGAACCAATCACGCACCACCAGGGTGTCCTCGACATAGCGGCGCATGCCCTGCCAGTCGGGCTCGTCTAGCCACTGCTGCTTGGCCTTGGCCAACAACAGCACGTCGCCACCATCGAGCATCAGGCCGATGCGCGACAGGTACTGGGCGATGCCCAGGCGGTCCATGGCGTGGAACATGTGCATCTGGGTGACGCTGGTGCCGAATCCATCGGCGGCGATGTTGCTGTTGTTCATGTTCGCGCCCAGCTCGGCGTGACGCAGGGGCAGCAGCAAGGTGGTAATCAGCTCGACGTCACTGGGTGCTAGGCTTGCGAGCATCTCGCGCTTCTCGCAGAAGGCGTAGTCGTGCTCGGCGTTCTCCTGCATCTTGGCGCGCGCCTGCACATAAGCGCCGTAGTAGTACTGGCGCGGGTCGCTGACGCTGTACCAGTCGGCCATCTGCACGGCGGTGCGGGTGGCATCGTTGAGCAGTTTGTCCGGCTGCCACAGCGGCCGGTAGTGGAAGTTGGTGGCCGCCTCGATGTCGAAGCTGGCCTCCTGGTAGCGGCTGGCAACCTTGTCACCGAAGCGCCTGCGGGTGTGGCTGAAGGTGTTGCGCAGCGTCTCGACGGTGGCCGTCTTGATCTCGATACTCATGACGCAAGTTCCTGTCGTTGTTGTTATGGAGGCCTGGCTTCAACCGGCGTCGCCGAAACGCCACTTGCGGGCATCGGCGTCGATGGCCGCACACATCTGCGCGTCCATGTGGCGAACCTGTTGTTGCCGGCAAAACTGCTGGAACGCCTCGGCTGGCAGCACCAGTTCTACGTAAAGTTCCGGGTAACCGATGGCGAAATCGAACTCGACATAAGGCGCTTCGGGCTCGCTGCGGATGCGGATATACCGAGGCATCTGTTCAAGGGTATTAGCGTGAGAAGACATGCCGGGCGTCTCTTTTAATTGTTGTGCGAGAAGAAAATAGCAACAACAATGCCAGGCAATAAAAAGACATGAAAATAAATGAAAAACCATTAAATATTAGCGAGTTGCAAAAACACAAAAACAACTATCGACAACTTAAAAGCTCAGCAAGCCCCACCAAATTAACCATTTGATAAACGCAAAAAGTCCTGTTTCACCAAATGGTAAACCGCGCATTAATTACGTCGACATGCAAAAATAGCCATCCAGTTTCTTGCATATTCAAAGTGCCGAAGTTGCATTACCATTCCTTTAGGCGCGCCCTGCCCAGACCCGCGCGCCGCCGTGGCCTGACGGCGTGTTCCCCCACCTACAAGAATTCATAGGGGTGTGTTTGCATGACGACGAAGTACCGCACCGCCGAGCACTCTGCCCTGCTCAAGGACCTGACCGACCGCATCCATTTCCTCGGCAGCGAAGGCAAGATCTGGCTGGACGAGCAGCGCATGCTGCTGATGCAGGCCTCCGCCATGGGTTCATTCCGCCGTGAGCTGATCGAGATGGTCGGCGAGGAACGCGCCAAGGGTTTCTTCCTGCGCCTGGGCTACCAGTCGGGCCTGAAGGATGCCCAGCTGGCACGCAAGCTGCGCCCCACCAGCAGCGACCTCGACATGTTCCTGATCGGCCCGCAGTTGCACTCGCTCAAAGGCATGGTCAACGTGCGCCCGATCAGCATGAACATCGATATCGAGGCCGGCACCTTCTACGCCGACATCGAATGGCTCGACTCCTTCGAAGTGGAAAACCACCAGGCCGAGCAGCTGCACAGCAACCAGGCGGTGTGCTGGACCCTGCTGGGCTACGCCATCAGCTATTCGTCGTTCTTCGTCGGGCGGCAGATCCTCTACAAGGAAGTCAGCTGCCGTGGCTGCGGCGACAAGACCTGCCGGATCATCGGCAAGCCGATCGAGGAATGGGAAGACGGCGACGCCTTCATGCGCTACTTCCAGAGCGATTCGATCCTCGACGAGCTGCACACCTTGCAACTGCAAGTGGAGAACATGAACCAGCGCCTGCAGCAACGCGCCGGGCAGTTCTATGGCATCGGCCGCTCGGCCACCTACCGCAAGACCTGCGAGCTGATCGACAAGGTCGCCGCCGGCAAGGCTTCGGTGTTGCTGCTGGGGGAAACCGGGGTCGGCAAGGAGGTGATTGCCCGCAGCCTGCACCTGCGCAGCGAGCGTGCCGGCGGCCCATTCGTGGCCTTGAACTGCGCAGCCATCACCCCCGAGCTGATCGAGGCCGAGCTGTTCGGCGTTGAAAAAGGCGCCTATACCGGCGCCCAGCAGTCACGCATGGGCCGCTTCGAACGCGCCCATGGCGGCACCCTGTTTCTCGACGAAATCATCGAACTCAGCCCCAGGGCCCAGGCCAGCCTGCTGCGGGTATTGCAGGAAGGCGAGCTGGAGCGGGTGGGCGACAGCCAGACCCGCAGCGTCGATGTGCGGGTGATCGGCGCCACCCACGAAGACCTTGCCGAGGCGGTCAGGCAGGGGCGTTTTCGCGCCGACCTGTACTACCGCCTGAACGTCTACCCGGTGAGCATCCCGGCACTGCGCGAACGCCGCGAAGACATCCCGCTGCTGATCGAGCACTTCCTGGAAAAACTCCATGGCGCCTACCAGAAGAAGACCCTGGGCCTGTCGGACCGCGCCCTGGAAACCTGCCTGCGCTACGACTGGCCGGGCAATATCCGCGAGTTGGAGAACCTGATAGAGCGCGGCGTGATCATCACCGACAGCAACCAGAGCATTTCCGTCGAGGCCTTGTTTCCGCACCAGTGCGAGGAATCCCACAGCATCGGCATCAGCCGCGACGGCAACCTGGTTACCCAGGTGCTGCAAGCCCCGCACACCTGGGTGGAACAGTTGCTCGACCTGGGCATCAGCCTGGATGACATGGAGGAACAACTGCTGCGCGGCGCCATGGCCCGCGCCGGGCAGAATGTCTCGGAGGCGGCGCGCCTGCTGGGCATGACCCGCCCAGCCATGGCCTATCGTCTGAAGAAACTGCCGGATGAGGCCTGAGTGCCGGACGCACGAGCCTCTGCCCGCGAACCAGTCGCCGCGGTGGATGGCACCGGCTGCGCCGGTGTTCGCGGGCAAGCCCGCTCCTACAGGGTTTGCGCCGTACCTGTAGGAGCGGGCTTGCC
>NZ_JBNNVR010000123.1:0-12342 GCF_050280645.1 Pseudomonas sp. NPDC089554 | reverse complement strand
CCGCTCCAACCCACGCTACTTCCTGCCCTTCGGCCTGGAAGTCCGGGGTGCCCAGCACCATGGCGGTGAGGTTGCGCGGTGCGCGGTCCAGACGCATGGTGGCCTCGACCACGAAGCCCAGGGTGCCTTCGGCGCCGATGAACAGCTGGCGCAGGTCATAGCCGGTGGCGTTCTTTATAAGGTCGCGGTTCAGTTCGAGCAGCTCGCCCTTGCCGGTGACGACCTTGAGGCCAGCCACCCAGTTGCGGGTCATGCCGTAGCGAATCACCTTGATTCCGCCGGCATTGGTGCCGATATTGCCGCCAATTTGGCTTGAGCCACTGGAGGCGAAGTCTACCGGGTAGTACAACCCCTGTTCCTCGGCGAACGCCTGCAACTGGCGGGTGATCACCCCCGGCTGGCAAACCACGGTGCGGTCGAAGGCGTTGAAATCGAGGATCTGGTTCATGTTGTCGAAGGCCACTACCACCTCGCCGTTGGCGGCAACGGCAGCCCCCGACAAGCCGGTGCGCCCGCCCGACGGCACCAGCGCCACCTTGTGGCGGTTGGCCCAGGCGACGATGGCCTGCACCTGCTCGATGGTCTTGGGCAACACGATGGCAGAGGGCGCCGGCGGGTAGTGCTTGGTCCAGTCCTTGCCGTAGGCCTCGAGTGACGCGGGGTCGGTCAGCACCTTGCCAGGCTCGACCAGGGTCATCAGCTCATCAATTACCGCAGAGTGGGTCATCAGCAGAACTCTCGAACTATTCATGGTCACCCTGAGCACTCTTCACCTGGCGGGATAAGCTCAGACAGTGTCGCGTATGCTAGCATAGCCCTCCCGTCGTTCGTGCTAAGGCCGACGCCGCGCCGCTTTGCCCCCTCGCCATTTTTTCTCCGGGATACAGGTTTACGCAGATGAGCAAGACTTCTCTCGACAAGAGCAAGATCAGGTTCCTTCTTCTCGAAGGCGTCCACCAGAACGCTGTGGATACCCTCAAGGCTGCCGGGTACACCAATATCGAGTACCTCACTGGCTCACTGCCAGACGCCGATCTGAAGGAAAAGATCGCAGATGCCCACTTCATCGGCATCCGCTCGCGCACGCAACTGACCGAAGAGGTCTTTGATTGCGCGAAGAAGCTGGTCGCGGTCGGCTGTTTCTGCATCGGCACCAACCAGGTCGACCTGAACGCGGCCCGTGAGCGCGGCATCGCCGTGTTCAACGCGCCCTACTCCAACACCCGCTCGGTGGCCGAGCTGGTGCTGGCCGAAGCCATCCTGCTGCTGCGCGGTATCCCCGAGAAGAACGCCTCGTGCCACCGTGGCGGCTGGATCAAGAGCGCAGCCAACTCGTTCGAGATCCGTGGCAAGAAACTGGGCATCGTCGGCTATGGCTCGATCGGCACCCAGCTGTCGGTACTGGCCGAGAGCGTGGGCATCGGCGCCATGCGTTGCCATAGCCAGGCGCTGACCATCAAGCTGAACAAGGATGTACCCATCGCCGACATCGAAGGCATGATCAGCCAGCACAACCCTTGGGTGAAACTGGTGCCGAACCAGCGCGAGATCAGCATGCAGGAGCTGAGCCCGACCCAGGTTACCGGTACCCTGAACATCCCGGTTGGCCGTCTGCGCAAGCTGAACATGGGCTCCCAGTACCTGGGCGCGTTCACCGTCGGTGACCAGCTGCTGTGGGGCGCCGCCGAGCCGCTGCGCCGCATGCTGCGGATCCTGCTGGAGCGTTGACCGCTGCGCAATGCCCTCTGAACCCGCGCCCTTACCGGCGCGGGTTTTTTGTTTGTCTCGGCCCACAATCCAAGTAAAGTGCCGCTCCCGCCGTTCCAGCAGAGGATTCTTGCCATGACCCAAACCCTAGACATCGCCGTCGTCGGCGCCACCGGCAGCGTCGGTGAAACCCTGGTGCAGGTGCTCGAGGAGTTGGCGTTCCCGGTCGCGACCCTGCACCTGCTGGCCAGCATGGAATCAGCGGGCAGCAGCGTGATGTTCGCGGGTAAGAAGGTGCGAGTGCGCGAGGTCGACAGTTTCGACTTCGCCCAGGTCAAGCTGGCGTTCTTTGCGGCAGGCCCAGCCGTCAGCCGCAGTTTCGCGGCCAAGGCGCAGCAGGCGGGCTGCACGGTCATCGATTTGTCTGGCGGGCTCGACCAGGCGTTGGCGCTGGTTCCCGAGGCCAATGCCGATCAGGTCGCCAGCCTGACTTGGCCTGCGTTGGTCGCCAGCCCTAGCAGCGCAGCGGTGGCACTGGCGGTGGCACTGGCGCCGCTCAAGCACCTGCTGGACATCGAGCAGGTGCAGGTAATGGCGGCGCTGGCGGTGTCTGCCCAAGGACGTGAAGCGGTCAACGAACTGGCTCGCCAGACCGCCGAGCTGCTCAATGCACGGCCTCTGGAACCGCGCTTTTTCGATCGGCAAGTTGCGTTCAACCTGCTGGCGCAAGTAGGAGCCACCGACGAGCAAGGCCATGCGCTGCTGGAGCGGCGCCTGGTCGGCGAACTGCGTATGTTGCTGGGCCTGCCTGCATTGAAGATTTCCGTGACCTGCGTTCAAGTCCCGGTGTTTTTCGGCGATAGCTTCAGTGTGGCCGTGCAGAGCCGTCGCCCGGTCGACCTGGAGGCCGTCAACCAAGTGCTGGAGTCGGCCGAAAGTACCGAATTGGTCGAGCGCGACGATTATCCGACGCCAGTAGGCGACGCAGTCGGGCAAGACGTGGTCTATGTTGGTCGTGTGCGCCATGGCATTGATGAAGAACAGCAGCTCAACCTATGGCTGACCACCGACAACCTGCGCAAGGGGGCGGCGCTCAATGCCGTGCAGGTGGCGCAATTGTTGATAAAACACATGGCGTAAAAGATACTGGCCAGCAATTTTGTCCTACACCGTCGGCTGGTTTTGGGGACGATTCAAAATATAGGGAAGGGCTTCATGCTTCGAATTCGCAAACTGGTTCTGGCCATCGCGGCAGCTTCGGCGCTGTCGTCCGGCATGGCGAATGCGTTGGGGTTGGGAGAGCTGACCCTCAAGTCAGCCCAGAACCAGCCGCTGGATGCCGAGATCGAACTGCTCGACGTGCGCGACCTTACCGCCGCCGAGCTGGCACCGAGCCTGGCGCCGCCCGAGGAGTTCGCCAAGGCGAACGTGCCCCTGCCGACCTACCTGGAAGACCTCACTTTCACCCCGGTGATAAACCCCAACGGGCGTAGTGTGCTGCGCGTTACCTCGAGCAAGCCGCTGCCGGAGCCTGTGGTCAAGTTCCTGGTTCAGGTGATGTGGCCTCAGGGACGCCTGCTGCGTGACTACGACGTGGCGCTGGATCGCCCCCAGGCCGCACCAGGCCAGTCTTCGCCTGCCGCGATCAGCCCGGCGGTCAGCGCGGGCAGCTACACCACCAAGCGCCGCGATACCTTGTGGCAGATCGCCGCGCGCAACAGCCAGGGCGGCTCGGTGCAACAGACCATGCTGGCGATCCAGGCGCTCAACCCGGATGCCTTCATCGGCAACAACATCAACCAATTGAAAGTTGGGCAGGTCTTGCGCCTGCCCGACCAGCAGCAAATACAGAGCATTCCCCAGGGCGAGGCGGTTCGCGAAGTGGCCGAGCAGTATGCGGCCTGGCGCGAGGGACGGCGTCTGGGCCCGCGCGCCCGGCAGTTGGACGCCACTCGGCGTGGCGCCGCGGATGCCGCGCCCGCGCGTATCGCCCAAGGCGATAACCTGCGCCTGTTGAGTCCAGATGGGCAGGCCGGTGCGAACAACGCCAAGGCGCTCAGCGACAAGCTGGCCGTTACCCAGGAAAGCCTGGATACCAGCCGTCGTGACAACGACGAACTCAAGAGCCGCATGGTCGACCTGCAAAGCCAGTTGGACAAGCTGCAGCGGCTGATCGAGCTGAAGAACGACCAGTTGGCGCGTCTCGAAGCGCAGGGCGCCGCTGGGCAGCCGCCGCAAACCGCAACCCTGCCAGGTGAGCCGGCGCCGACGCAGCCAGCGGTCAACGCTCAACTGACCCCTGCCGAGCCTGTGGTCGCGCCCGCACCGGCCGCTGCCGACACTGCGCCGCAACCTGAGCCCACGAGTGAGGCTGAGGCCGCACCTGCTGTGCAGGAGAAGGGTGTGCTCGACGAGCTGCTGGGCAACCCGGTGTTGTTGGGCATCCTGGCAGGCTCCGCATTCCTCGTGCTGTTGCTGTTGTTGTTGCTGCTGGCGCGTAAACGCAAGGCCCAGCAGGAAGCCGAGAAGCACCTGCGCATGGCGCGAGCGTTGTCCGAGGAAAGCGAGCGTGCGCCGGACCTCGATCTGCCGCCTGGCAGCTTCGATAGCCTCGACGTTCCAGCGCCAAGCGTCACCTTTTCGCCAGCTGTAGTGGCCGCCTCCGCTGCTGCTGCGAGCGCAGCGGAGAAACCAGTGGTGCCTGCGCCGGTCGCAGCGGCGCCGTTGGTCGACCCTTCGGCGAAGCTGTTGGCCGAAGTCGACGAAAGCTTGGCCAAGGGCCGCCTGAACCACGCTGCCACGCTGCTGGAGCCCGCCGTGGCTGCACAGCCTGAGCGCAGCGACCTGCGCCTGAAGCTGATGGAGGTCTATGCGCGCCAAGGCGACCATGACGCCTTCGTAGGCCAAGAGCATCAGTTGCCGGCGTCGGTACAGAATCAAGCTGCGGTCGATGGTCTCAAGCAGCGCTTCCCGGCGATGCTGGGGGTGGCAGCGGCAGCGGCAGCGGCAGCGGCAGTGGGGGCTGGCGTTGGCGCTGCCGCCCTGGCGTCGGGGCTGGACGAGCAGTATGTACAGGAGCTGTTGCAGGACCAGGGTGAGGCTGGCGCAAGCGAGCCGTCGCCTGGTGAGTCTGAGGTTGCCGAAACGCCAGTCAGTGCACAGGATGACCTGGACAGTGCGTTCGACCTGAGCCTGGGTGATGACTTGCCAGCAGACGATCACCTCGAGCCACCCATGCTCGATGCCGACGAGGTGGCGGTACAGCCGCTGGATGCCGAATTCGAGGAACTGGCCGATACCCCTGCGCCAAGCAATGCCGATGACGACTTCGAGGCGCTGCTGGCCCAAGCTCAAGCCCAGGCCGAGCCGCAGAGCCTGGACGATTTGACCGAGTTCGACCTGGATGTCGGCGAACCCCAAGCCCCTGCTGGGGCCGAGGACGCCCCTGTCGATGTAATGGCCGAATTGGCAGCCTTTGACGAGGCCCCCGAGTTCGATCCGATTTCCGAGCTGGAGCTGCCGGAAGACTTCGATCTGTCGTTGTCGCTCGAGGATGAGTCTCCCGCGGCAAAGAACTTCGCTTCGGAGCTCGATGACGTCAACGCAGAGTTGGACAAGCTGTCGCAGAATCTCGATTCGCCATCGCAGGAGCCTCGGTTTACTGCCGAGGACGCCGCTATGGAGCCCGAGGCGCTGGACGACCTGGACTTCGATTTCTTCTCTGGCGCCGACGAGGTGGCCACCAAGCTCGACCTGGCGCGCGCCTACATCGACATGGGCGACAACCAAGGGGCTCGCGACATCCTCGATGAGGTGGTCAAGGATGGCGACAGCACCCAGCGCCAGGAAGCCGAGGACATGCTCTCGCGCCTGGTCTAGCTTCGCTCGCGTGAACGCAACGGCAGCCCAGGGGCTGCCGTTGTCGTTATAATGCCCGGCATTTCGTTCTCGCCACAGGTTTCACGTTCTTGGACATCAACGACATCGACACGGCCGAGTCGGCCGCCGAAGGCTATTCGCGCATCGCCCTGGGCGTGGAATACAAGGGTTCGCGCTATCGCGGCTGGCAGCGCCAGGCCAGTGGTGTGCCGAGCGTCCAGCAAGCGCTGGAGCAAGCGCTGTCGAAAGTTGCCGATTCCCCGGTGAGCGTGGTCTGTGCCGGGCGCACCGACGCCGGGGTGCATGGTTGTGGCCAGGTGGTGCATTTCGATACCAGCGCAGTGCGTGATGAGCGCGCCTGGACCCTGGGCACCAACTTCAACCTGCCCCATGACATCAGCGTTGCCTGGGCCAGGCCAATGCCGGCGCACTTCCATGCGCGTTTCAAAGCCACTGCGCGGCGCTACCGCTATGTGATCTACAACGATCCGATCCGCCCGGCACACCTCGCCGAGGAGGTCACCTGGAACCACCGTCCACTGGATGTCGGGTTGATGGCCACTGCCGCCCAGTACCTGCTGGGTACCCACGATTTCAGCGCGTTTCGCGCCAGCCAGTGCCAGGCCAAGTCGCCGGTCAAGCACATTCACCACCTGCGCGTCACCCGCCACGGCCAGATGATCGTACTGGACGTGCGTGCCACAGCGTTCCTGCACCACATGGTGCGCAACATCGCCGGGGTGCTGATGACCATCGGCGCGGGTGAGCGTCCGGTCGAATGGGCCCGCGAGGTGCTGGAGGGGCGCAACCGCCGCGAGGGCGGGGTGACGGCGCATCCATTCGGCCTGTACCTGGTGCAGGTGGAGTACCCAGAGGAGTTCGTGTTGCCGCAGCGTTACATCGGCCCACACTTTCTTACCGGCTTCGAGGCGTTGCTCGACTGACGGGTCAAACGTCATTTGTTACCATCGGGCCTTTCACCGATTACGCAAGGTTCGCTGTTCATGAGTAACGTTCGCACCAAGATCTGCGGAATTACCCGCCTGGAAGATGCGCTCGCCGCTGTCGAGGCCGGTGCCGATGCCATCGGCTTCGTCTTCTATGCAAAAAGCCCGCGTGCGGTGGATGTGCGCCAGGCCCGTGCGATCATTGCCGAGTTGCCGCCGTTCGTGACCACCGTCGGCCTGTTCGTCAACGCATCACGCTGCGAACTCAACGAGATCCTCGAGGTCGTCCAGCTGGACCTGCTACAGTTCCACGGCGATGAAACGCCCGCTGACTGCGAGGGCTACCACCGTCCTTGGATCAAAGCGCTGCGGGTGCGCCCCGGCGATGACCTGGAGGCTGCCTGCCAGCAGTATGCCGGTGCTCAGGGTATTCTCCTCGACACCTATGTGGCGGGTGTACCGGGCGGTACGGGCGAGGCCTTCGACTGGTCGCTGGTGCCGGCGCGCCTGAGCAAGCCGATCATTCTCGCGGGCGGGCTGTCAGCGGCCAATGTCGCACAGGCCATCGCCCAGGTTCGGCCTTATGCGGTAGATGTCAGTGGCGGCGTGGAGCAGGCCAAGGGCATCAAGGATGCTGCGAAGATCGAAGCCTTCATGCGAGCGGTGAAGCAGGCTTGATGCTGGATGTGACGGCTGGCGGCGCGCCATCGTCCATAGCTATCGCAGCCCATTGCTGCCAGGCCATGCCCGAGGGGCAGGCCAACGGAATACGCGGCGCCACGGGCGTCAGCGTACAGAATGAAGGTGGAGCGGCGCGCGGGCGGTCCCCGTGGCCGGTCCATCATCGGTTTACAGAAGAATTTGAGCTCAAGGGCTGGGGCAGGGCAGGCATGACGATGCCCCCACCGGCCAATACGGGAGAAACAAGGCATGAGCAACTGGTTGGTAGACAAACTGATCCCTTCGATCATGCGTTCCGAGGTGAAGAAGAGCTCGGTGCCTGAGGGGCTGTGGCACAAATGCCCGGCGTGCGAAGCCGTGCTGTATCGTCCGGAGCTGGAGAAGACCCTGGACGTCTGCCCCAAGTGCAACCACCACATGCGCATCGGCGCACGTGCGCGCATCGACATCTTCCTCGACGCCGAAGGCCGTGCCGAGCTGGGCGCTGACCTGGAGCCGGTCGACCGCCTGAAGTTCCGTGACGGCAAGAAGTACAAGGACCGCCTGACCGCTGCACAGAAGCAGACTGGCGAGAAAGACGCCCTGATCTCCATGAGCGGTACCCTGATGGGCATGCCGATCGTGGTCAGCGCCTTCGAGTTCTCCTTCATGGGCGGCTCCATGGGTGCCGTCGTTGGCGAGCGTTTCGTCCGTGCCGCCAACTACGCCCTGGAGAACCGCTGCCCGATGGTCTGCTTCTCGGCCTCCGGTGGTGCGCGTATGCAGGAAGCGCTGATCTCCCTGATGCAAATGGCCAAGACCTCCGCTGTGCTGGCGCGTCTACGCGAAGAAGGCATTCCATTCATTTCGGTGCTGACCGACCCGGTCTACGGTGGCGTTTCTGCAAGTCTGGCCATGCTGGGTGACGTCATCGTCGGTGAGCCGAAAGCGCTGATCGGCTTCGCCGGCCCGCGCGTGATCGAGCAAACCGTGCGCGAAAAACTGCCGGAAGGCTTCCAGCGCAGCGAGTTCCTGCTCGAACACGGCGCCATCGACCTCATCATCTCCCGCGAGCAACTGCGCCCGCGCCTGGCCCGTCTGCTGGCGCAGATGACCGGCCAGCCGACCCCGGCGCAAGCGCAAGAGGTCGCTGCGGTCGCGTGATGAGCCAACGTAGCCTGGGCGAGTGGCTCGCCTATCTCGAGCAGTTGCACCCGTCGGCGATCGACATGGGCCTGGAACGCTCGCAGCAGGTGCTGGCACGGCTTGGGCTCGGGCGCTTGGCGCCTCGCGTGGTGACGGTCACTGGTACTAACGGCAAGGGTTCCACCTGCGCCTTCGTTGCTGCGTTGCTGCGCGCCCAGGGGCTGAAGGTCGGTGTGTACAGCTCGCCGCACCTGCTGCGTTACAACGAACGAGTGCTGATCAATGGCGTCGAGGCCAGCGACGAGCAACTTTGCCAAGCCTTTGCCGCTGTCGAGGCGGCTCGTGGCGATATTTCCCTGACCTATTTCGAGATGGGTACCCTGGCGGCGTTCTGGCTGTTCCGCCAGTCGGCACTGGATGCCGTGGTACTCGAGGTCGGCCTGGGTGGGCGGCTGGATGCAGTCAACCTGGTCGACGCCGACCTGTCGCTGGTCACCAGCATTGGCGTGGACCACGCCGATTACCTGGGCAATACCCGTGAGTCGGTGGCGTTCGAGAAGGCCGGTATCTTCCGTCAGGGCAAACCCGCCCTGTGCGGCGACCTTGACCCTCCCCAGCCGCTGCTGGACAAGGCACGTGAGCTGGCGTGTCCATTCTTCTTGCGCGGGCGCGATTTCGACCTGATAAGCACGCCTGGCCACTGGCAGTGGCGCGGTCGCAAGCCCGATGGCACTCGCGTAGAACTGCACGACCTGCCATTGCTCGACTTGCCGATGGAGAACGCAGCCCTGGCGCTGCAGGCCTATCTGCTCATGGACTTGCCATGGCAGGCAGCGGACATTGTCAAAGCACTGCTCGATACCCGTATCACTGGCCGTCTGGACCGCCGCACGTTGACCTGGCAAGGCAAGGCTATAGAGCTGCTGCTCGATGTCGGGCACAACCCGCATGCGGCCGAATACCTGGCGCGTCGCCTGGCGACAAGGCCACCGCAGGGGCGCCGGTTGGCGGTGTTCGGTTTACTGGCCGACAAGGATCTGCAAGGCGTTGTCGCGCCGCTGCAAGGTCTGGTAACCGACTGGGCCGTGGCGCCACTGCACACGCCCCGTAGTCGCCCGGCTGCCGAGCTTGCCGAGGCCTTGACGAACCTCGGCGCGACGGTGAAGTCTTATGGGAGCGTCGAGGCCGCTCTGGAAGGGCAGTGTGCCCAGGCGATGGCGGGTGACCAGATCCTGCTGTTCGGTTCGTTTTTCTGCGTTGACCAAGCCTTGGAATGGCTTGAGCGGCAGGCTCTCGAGGATGGAGTAGATGGCAGTGCTGGATAAAGGGATGAAGCAGCGTATGGTCGGGGCGTTGGTGCTGGTAGCACTGGCGGTGATCTTCCTGCCGATGTTGTTCACCCGGGAGGACGAGATGCGCCAGGTGCGGGTCGAGGCGCCCGAGGCCCCGGCCATGCCGAGCCTGCCTGAAGTCAAGGTGGAGCCAGTGCCGGTACCGGAGCCGCAGGTGTTGCCGGATACGTCCGAGCAGCCAGCGGTGGTGGTCAATGAGTCCACGGCGCCGGTCACTGCGCCGAGTCAGCCGATCACGCCTGCCCCATCTCCTGCTTCGCCGGCTCCGGCGGCCCAGCCGCAGGCGCCGATTGCCAAGGCCGAAAGCCACCCGGCACCTGCTACGGCGCCGACTGCCACTGCGACGAAGCCTGCCGCTGCGTCGAAGATTGACGCCAATGGCTTGCCGGTAAGCTGGTCCATCCAGCTCGCCAGCCTGTCCAACCGGGCGGGTGCGGAAAGCTTGCAGAAAACCCTGCGTAGCCAAGGCTACAACGCCTATATCCGTACCTCCGATGGCTTGAACCGGGTGTTCGTCGGCCCGCTGATCGAGCGCGCCGAAGCTGAGCGCCTGCGTGATGTGCTGGGTCGCCAGCAGAAGCTCAAGGGTATCGTGGTCAGGTTCCAGCCAGAGCGCAGCTGAGCAACAGCCGCCAAGCTACCTGCGACGTCCCGTTCGCGAATTTTTCGCGAATGGGACGCAACATCCCTCGAAGGCGTATCCCGCCGACATTCCGCTTACCCCAAGCCTTGCGCTCTGTTAAAATGCGCCGCCTCAAACGTCTGCGGGCAGCATCGTGGCATTTACCTGGGTTGATTGGGCGATCATTGCGGTCATCGCCGTTTCCTCACTGATCAGTCTGAAGCGCGGCTTCGTCAAGGAAGCTTTGTCCTTGCTCATCTGGATCATCGCCGGCGCAGTTGCCTGGATGTTCGGTGGGTCGCTGTCGCAATACCTGGAAAGCTACATCCAGACGCCTTCGGCGCGAGTCATCGCCGGTTGCACCATTCTTTTCGTCGCCACCCTGCTGGTGGGGGCGATGATCAATTTCCTGATAGGCGAGCTGATCCGCGTGACCGGGCTGTCCGGCACCGATCGCTTCCTGGGCATGGCATTCGGCGCCGCGCGCGGGGCCTTGCTGGTGGTCGTGGCCATCGGGCTGCTGAGCCTGGGGCCGGTACAACAGGATCCGTGGTGGCAGGAATCGCGCCTGATACCACAATTTCTATTGGTTGCTGATTGGTCGAAGAACCTCATCCTGGGTTTCGCCGGTCAGTGGATGTCCAATGGGATCAGCGCACCGGTTGATCTTCCGTTCAAGGAACAGCTGCTCGGGCCAACCAAGCCCTGAGCGCTTTTCACTCAAGTTTCATCAATGTAGGGGTTGCGTCGCATGTGTGGCATCGTCGGTATCGTCGGTAAGTCGAACGTCAATCAGGCGCTGTATGACGCGCTTACGGTCCTCCAGCACCGCGGCCAGGACGCTGCCGGTATCGTGACCAGCCATGACGGCCGGTTGTTCCTGCGCAAGGATAATGGCCTGGTGCGCGACGTCTTCCAGCAGCGCCACATGCAGCGCCTGGTCGGTCACATGGGTATCGGCCACGTGCGCTACCCGACCGCTGGCAGCTCCACTTCGGCCGAGGCCCAGCCGTTCTACGTCAACTCGCCTTACGGCATCACCCTGGCGCACAACGGCAACCTGACCAACGTCGAGCAACTGGCCAAGGAGATCTACGAGTCGGACCTGCGTCACGTCAACACCAACTCCGATTCCGAAGTGCTGCTGAACGTCTTCGCCCATGAGCTGGCGGTGCGTGGCAAGCTGCAGCCGACCGAGGACGACGTGTTCGCCGCGGTGTCCCATGTGCACAGCCGCTGTGTTGGTGGCTACGCCGTCGTGGCAATGATCACCGGCTATGGCATCGTCGGCTTCCGTGACCCCAACGGCATTCGCCCGGTGGTATTCGGCCAGCGTCATACCGACGAAGGCGTCGAGTACATGATCGCCTCCGAAAGCGTCGCCCTGGATGTCTTGGGCTTCACCCTGATCCGCGATCTGGCGCCGGGCGAAGCGGTGTACATCACCGAAGACGGCCAGATGCACACCCGCCAGTGCGCGACCAACCCGCAGCTCAAGCCGTGCATCTTCGAGCATGTCTACCTGGCCCGCCCTGACTCGATCATGGATGGCGTTTCGGTGTACAAGGCGCGCCTGCGCATGGGTGAGAAGCTGGCCGAGAAGATCCGCCGCGAGCGTCCCGACCACAACATCGACGTGGTCATCCCGATCCCGGACACCAGCCGTACCGCGGCCTTGGAACTGGCCAACCACCTGGGCGTGAAGTTCCGCGAAGGCTTCGTCAAGAACCGTTACATCGGCCGTACCTTCATCATGCCCGGCCAAGCGGCACGCAAGAAGTCTGTGCGTCAGAAGCTCAACGCCATCGAGCTGGAGTTCCGCGGCAAGAACGTGATGCTGGTGGACGACTCGATCGTACGCGGCACCACCTGCAAACAGATCATCCAGATGGCCCGCGAGGCCGGCGCGAAGAACGTCTACTTCTGCTCCGCCGCCCCGGCGAGATCCAGCAGATCGCCGACCCGCGCACCCTCTACGAAGCGCCGTGCAACACCTTCGTCGCCAACTTCATCGGTGAGAACAACCGCC
>NZ_JBNNVR010000122.1:0-12567 GCF_050280645.1 Pseudomonas sp. NPDC089554 | reverse complement strand
GCGGCATTACTCCGCGCATGCAGCGCCTGACCGTGGTCGGTATCTTCAAGGTCGGCGCAGAGCTGGACGGTTCCCAGGCCTATATCCATATGGCCACCGCAGCATTGATACCGCCCATCTGCTTGATCAGCTCGCGCATGTTCTGCGCGCCGGCACCAGAGGCTGCCTGGTAGGTCATGGCGCTCATCCACTCGACCAAACCTGCCTCGAACAGGCCGCCCAGGCCCATCAGCATCAGGCTGACGGTGCAGTTGCCACCGATGTAGTTCTTGGTACCGGCATCCAGCTGCTGGTCGATGACCTTGCGGTTGACCGGGTCGAGGACGATGACCGCGTCATCCTGCATACGCAGGGACGAAGCGGCGTCGATCCAGTAGCCTTGCCAGCCGGCTTCGCGCAGCTTGGGGAAGACCTCGTTGGTGTAGTCGCCGCCCTGGCAGGTCAGGATCACGTCGAGGGTCTTGAGCTCTTCGATCGAATAAGCGTCCTTGAGCGGAGCAATATCCTTGCCCACGCTCGGGCCTTGGCCACCGACATTGGAGGTGGTGAAGAACACCGGCTCGATAAGGTCGAAGTCCTGCTCTTCCAGCATCCGCTGCATGAGCACGGAACCGACCATACCGCGCCAACCGATCAGACCTACACGTTTCATCGCAACTACACCTTTGCTAAAAAGTGGGCCGCCACCGCAGGAAAGCGGCGACGGGCCAGAGAGATTACAGATTCCGCAGCGCTGCGACTACTGCGTCGCCCATTTCCTGCGTGCCTACCTTGCTGCAGCCGGCCGACCAGATGTCACCGGTACGCAGGCCCTGGTCCAGCACCAGGCTGACGGCCTTCTCGATGGCGTCGGCGGCAGCCTGCTGGTTGAAGCTGTAGCGCAGCATCATCGACACCGAGAGAATGGTCGCCAGCGGGTTGGCCACGCCTTGGCCTGCGATATCCGGCGCCGAACCGTGGCATGGCTCATACATGCCCTTG
The DNA here is from genome assembly GCF_050280645.1 of Pseudomonas sp. NPDC089554. Lineage (NCBI taxonomy): Bacteria > Pseudomonadati > Pseudomonadota > Gammaproteobacteria > Pseudomonadales > Pseudomonadaceae > Pseudomonas > Pseudomonas sp. NPDC089554. Next base: position 11,586 of record NZ_JBNNVR010000122.1, on the reverse strand, counting down.
TTGTCGGCATCCAGCGAGGCCGAGGGGAGCATGCCGATGGAACCGGTCAGCATGGAAGCTTCATCCGACAGGATGTCACCGAACATGTTGTCGGTGACCACCACGTCGAACTGCTTGGGCGCTCGCACCAGTTGCATGGCGGCGTTGTCGACGTACATGTGGCTGAGCTCGACGTCCGGGTAGTCCTTGGCGACCTCTTCGACCACTTCACGCCACAGCTGGCTGGAGGCCAGGACGTTGGCTTTGTCCACCGAGCACAGCTTCTTGCCGCGCACACGGGCCATGTCGAAGCCGACACGGGCGATGCGACGCACTTCGCTTTCGCTGTATGGCAGGGTGTCGTAAGCCTGGCGCTCACCCCCTTCGAGTTCGCGCTGGCCGCGCGGCGCACCGAAGTAGATACCACCGGTCAGCTCGCGGACGATGAGGATATCCAGGCCGGCGACGATCTCGGGCTTGAGCGAAGAAGCATCGGCCAGTTGCGGATAGAGGATCGCCGGACGCAGGTTGGCGAACAGGCCCAGTTGCGAGCGGATCTTCAGCAGGCCGCGTTCCGGGCGGATGTCACGCTCGATCTTGTCCCATTTCGGCCCGCCGACCGCGCCCAACAGCACGGCATCGGCCTTGCGCGCACGCTCCAGGGTTTCGTCGGCCAATGGCACGCCGTGCTTGTCGATGGCCGCGCCACCGATCACGTCATGCTCCAGGGCAAAGCCAAGCTGGAACTTGTCGTTGGCCAGCTCCAGAACCTTGACCGCCTCGGCCATGATTTCCGGGCCGATGCCATCACCTGGGAGAATCAGAATCTGCTTGCTCATGCTTTCCTCGTATCCACTCAAGCGGCGCGCCTCGTCAGCTCGCCGAAAAAACCAGCCGGGCATCGTAGCTCACTATCGTGCTGCGATACCCGGCAAAGCGCGACGGCTCATGCGTCGCGGAACAACCACGGCTGGCTGGCGCGATGCGAGCCCTCGAAGATTTTGATCGCCTCGCTGTCCTGCAGGGTCAGGCCGATATCGTCCAGGCCGTTGATCAGGCAGTGCTTGCGGAAGGCATCGATCTCGAAGTGCAGCACCTTGCCGTCTGGACGGGTCACGGCCTGCGCCTGCAGGTCGATGACCAGCTGGTAACCAGGGTTGGCTTCGACCTGCTTGAACAGCTCATCGACTTCTTCGTCGCTGAGGATGATCGGCAACAAGCCGTTCTTGAAGCTGTTGTTGAAGAAGATATCGGCGAAGCTCGGCGCGATAACGCTACGGAAACCGTACTCATCCAATGCCCACGGGGCATGTTCGCGGCTGGAGCCACAGCCGAAATTCTCACGTGCCAGCAGTACGCTGGCACCTTGGTAGCGTGCGTGGTTGAGCACGAACTCGGTGTTCAGAGGCCGCTTGCTGTTGTCTTGGTACGGCTGGCCGACATCCAGGTAACGCCACTCGTCGAACAGGTTCGGGCCGAAACCGGTGCGCTTGATCGACTTGAGGAATTGCTTGGGGATGATCTGGTCGGTGTCGACGTTGGCGCGATCCAGTGGCGCGACCAGGCCGGTGTGCTGGGTAAAGGCTTTCATGCTGCGCTCCCTTGGATCAACTCGCGGACATCGATGAAGTGGCCAGTCACCGCAGCAGCGGCGGCCATGGCCGGGCTGACCAGGTGAGTACGCCCACCGGCGCCCTGACGCCCTTCGAAGTTGCGGTTGGAGGTGGAGGCGCAGTGCTCGCCGCTTTCCAGGCGATCAGGGTTCATCGCCAGGCACATCGAGCAGCCTGGCTCACGCCATTCGAAGCCGGCTTCGACGAAGATCTTGTCCAACCCTTCGCGCTCGGCCTGCGCCTTGACCAGGCCAGAACCCGGAACCACCAGCGCCTGCTTGACGTTCGCCGCGACCTTGCGGCCCTTGGCTATCTCGGCGGCGGCACGCAGGTCTTCGATGCGTGAGTTGGTGCACGAGCCGATGAACACGCGGTCCAGCTTGATGTCGGTGATCGCCTGGTTGGCGGTCAGGCCCATGTACCTGAGCGCGCGCTCGATCGAGCCACGCTTGATGAGGTCGGCCTCGGCGGCCGGGTCCGGCACACGCTGGTCGACGGCCAGGACCATTTCCGGGGAGGTACCCCAGCTGACCTGGGGCTTGATTTGCGCAGCGTCCAGCTCAACCACGGTGTCGAACACCGCATCGTCATCAGAGACCAAGCCCTTCCAGGCCTCGATCGCCAACGGCCAGTGCGCGCCCTTGGGCGAGTAGGGACGGCCTTCGACATAGTTGAGGGTGGTAGCGTCTACCGCCACCAGGCCCACGCGGGCACCTGCCTCGATCGACATGTTGCAGATGGTCATGCGGCCTTCCATGGAAAGGTCGCGAATGGCGCTACCGGCGAATTCCATGGCATGGCCATTGCCACCGGCGGTACCGATCTTGCCGATAACCGCGAGGACGATGTCCTTGGCCGTCACGCCGGCAGGCAACTGGCCTTCCACGCGCACCAGCATGTTCTTCATCTTCTTGGCCACCAGGCACTGGGTGGCGAGCACATGCTCGACCTCGGAGGTGCCAATGCCGTGGGCCAAGGCACCGAAGGCGCCGTGGGTGGAGGTGTGCGAGTCACCGCAGACCACGGTCATGCCTGGCAAGGTCGCGCCCTGCTCGGGACTGATGACGTGGACGATGCCCTGGCGCTCGTCGTTCATCTTGAATTCGACGATGCCGTATTCGTCACAGTTCTCGTCGAGGGTTTGTACTTGCAGGCGCGAAACCTGGTCGGCGATGGCCTCGATACCGCCCTTGCGCTCTGGCGTGGTCGGCACGTTGTGGTCGGGCGTGGCGATGTTGGTATCGATACGCCATGGCTTGCGGTTGGCCAGGCGCAGGCCTTCGAAGGCCTGTGGCGAGGTCACTTCGTGGATGATGTGACGGTCGATGTAGATCAAGGAAGAGCCGTCGTCGCGGCGCTTGACCTCATGGGCATCCCAGAGTTTGTCGTAGAGCGTTTTGCCAGCCATCAGACTGTTCCTCATCAGCGTCTTTCTATGCCAATAACCCCTTGGCTTGTACGGGCGATGCTAGGGGGTTAGATTGAATAACTCAAATTCATAATTTTTATGCTTTGGATAACCAATAGGAATTCATAGTCATGGACCTGGCCAACCTCAGCGCGTTTATCGCCATTGCCGAAACCGGCAGCTTCTCTGGCGCGGGCGAACGCCTTCACCTGACCCAGCCGGCCATCAGCAAACGCATTGCCGGCCTGGAACAACAACTGGAGGTTCGCCTGTTCGACCGCCTGGGCCGCGAGGTGACGCTGACCGAGGCCGGCCGCGCCCTGCTGCCACGCGCCTACCAGATCCTCAATGTGCTAGAGGATACCCGACGCGCACTGACCAATTTAACGGGGGAAGTGACCGGTCGGCTGACCCTAGCCACCAGCCACCATATCGGCCTGCATCGCCTGCCCCCGCTATTACGGGCGTTCACCCGCCAGTACCCGGCAGTAGCACTGGATATTCAGTTCCTCGATTCGGAAGCGGCCTACGACGAAATTCTCCATGGCCGCGCGGAAATTGCCGTAATTACCCTGGCCCCGGAGCCCCATCACCTGGTCCGAGCAATGCCGGTGTGGGATGACGCGCTGGATTTCGTGGCTGCACCGGAGCACCCACTGGCCCGCAATGGCGATATCAGCCTCGCTGACGTTGCCCGCCACCCAGCGGTGTTCCCCGGCGGCAACACCTTTACCCACCATATCGTGCAGCGTCTGTTCGAGAGCCAGGGGCTGACGCCGAACATCGCCATGAGCACCAACTACCTGGAGACCATCAAGATGATGGTTTCCATTGGCCTGGCGTGGAGTGTGCTGCCACGTACTATGCTCGATGAACAGGTTTCACCCATCGTTTTACCCGGCATACAGCTGTCGCGCCAGCTAGGCTACATTTTGCATACGGAACGAACGCTATCGAACGCGGCAAGGGCCTTCATGGCATTGCTCGACAGCCACGCAGGGTCCGCCTGACCGGTCGTCAGCACGGCATTTCAACTCCAAGGACGCGTCATCCGCCAAAGGTCTGGTACCGATGCCCAAATCAGCAAACCGCTTTCCGCGCCTGCCGCGTATTCCTGCGGTCGATCCCCAGGAGTCGGAACAGGCCTGGCAAAACGCCCCGCAATTGCTGGCCGCACTCAATGGCGCGCGCCTGGGCGCCTGGCTGTGGGACATCGAGACCGGCCGGGTCAGCTGGTCACGCGGTACCCAGGCGCTGTTCGGCTTCGACCCGCTACGCCCGCTGCCCGCCGATGTCGACTACCTAGACCTGCTGCCAGAGGAGGACCGCGCACGTACGCGCCAAGCGTTCCAGGCCGTGGTCAGTGGCGAGCCGGTAGAGCAGGCCATGCGCCACCGCATTCGCTGGCCAGACGGCAGCCTGCACTGGCTGGAAATCAACGGCAGCCTGACCCACGACCCAAACGGTCGCCCGCAGATGATCGGGGTGATTCGTGAGATCACTCGCCAGCGCGAACGGGAAACCGCACTGGTCAACTCAGAGAAGCGCTTCGCCACCCTCTTCCACCTGAGCCCTAACGCCATTTTGCTGACCCGCCGCAACGACGGCCTGATCTTCGAGGTCAACCAGCACTTCGAGGACATGTTCGGCTGGCCTGGCACCCATGTGGTGGGCAAGACCAGCATGGAGCTGGGCCTGTGGGTCCATCCTGAACAACGCCGCCAGGTGCTGGAGGCCACCACCACCGCCAACAGTGGCCCGCTGATCATGGAAGTGCAGTTCCGCGCCAGCAGCGGCAAGGTGCACGATGGCATCCTGTGCACCCAGGGCATCGAGCTCGAAGGCATCACCTACCTGATCAGCACCTTCGTCGACACCACCGAACGCAAGCGTGCCGAGCAAGCCCTCAAGGACAGCCAGGAGCGCCTGGACCTGGCCCTGGACTCGGCCCAGCTGGGTACCTGGGACTGGCATATCCCCAGTGGCATGCTCTATGGCTCGGCCCGTGCCGCGCAGTTGCATGGCCTGGACCCCGTGCCCTTCCATGAGTCCTTCGAGGCCTTCTTCGAAGGCGTGCCGGAGCAGGAGCGCAGTGCCATGCGCCAGGCCTATCGCAGCCTGCGCGAAGGCCCGGCGGGCAACTACCAGATCACCTACCGCATCCAGCTGGACAACGGCGCCTCGCGCTTTATCGAAAGCCGGGCCCGGCTGTACCGCGACGAACAGGGCAACCCGCTGCGCATGGCCGGCACGCTGCTGGACATCACCGACCAGGTCGAGCGCGAACAACGCCTGAGCGCTTCGGAAGAAAAGTTCGCCAGCCTGTTCCTGGTCAGCCCCGACCCAATTTGTGTCACCCGCCAGGACAACGGCCAGTTCATCGAGGTGAACCCGGCCTTCACCCAGACCTTCGGCTGGGACGCCGACCAGGTGATCGGCCGCACCGCCGAGCAGCTCGGGCTGTGGGCCGAGTCCTCGGAGCGGGCACTGCGCATCGAGCGGGTGATTCGCGAACAGGCCCTGAGCAACGTCGCGGTAGTGGTCAACCATCGCAACGGCACCCCCTTGACCTGCGTGATTTCCAGTCGCCTCATCAGCGTCGACAACCAGCCTTGCAGTGTCACCACCCTGCGCGATATCACCCAGCAGCAACGCGCCGAGGCGGCGCTCAAGGCCAGCGAAGAGAAGTTCGCCAAGGCCTTCCACTCCAGCCCCGACGCCATCACCATCACCGAGCGCGAGAATGGCCGCTACCTGGAGGTCAACGACGGTTTCTGTCGGCTGACCGGGTATACCGCCAGCGATGTCATCGGGCGTACTGTCCTTGAGGTCGGTATCTGGGCCGACGACAAGCAGCGCAGCGCATTGCTCACCGAGCTCAGGGAACGTGGCCGGGTTCATCATCGGGAAATGCTCGGGCGCAACAAGCGTGGCGATATTCTCACCGTGGAAGTGTCGGTGGAGCCGATAAGCCTCAACGAAACCGACTGCCTGCTGCTGACCGCCCGTGACGTCAGCCTGCTGAAGAACGCCCAGGCGCAGATCCGCCACCTGGCCTACCACGACCCGCTGACCAACCTGCCCAACCGCGCCTTGCTGATGGACCGCCTGAGCCAGCAGATCGCCCTGCTCAAGCGCCACAACCTGCGCGGCGCGCTGCTGTTCCTCGACCTGGACCACTTCAAGCACATCAACGACTCGCTCGGCCACCCGGTCGGCGACACCGTGCTGAAGATCATCACCGCACGCCTGGAAGCCAGCGTACGCCTGGAGGACACCGTGGCACGCCTGGGCGGCGACGAGTTCGTGGTGTTGCTCAGCGGCCTGGAAGGCAGCCGCGACGAGGTCGAGGGCAAGGTCCGCGAACTGGCCGACACCCTGCGTGAGCTGCTGGCCGAACCCATGTCGCTGGATGGCCAGCGCCTGCAAGTGACCCCGAGCATTGGCGTCGCGTTGATCCCCGACCACGGCGCCACCCCGGCCGACCTGCTCAAGCGCGCCGATATCGCCCTGTACCGGGCCAAGGACTCGGGGCGCAACACCACGCAACTGTTCCACACCACCATGCAAAAGGCCGCCAGCGAACGCCTGCGCATGGAGAACGACCTGCGCCTGGCCCTGGCCCGTGGCGAGCTGGCCCTGCACTTCCAACCCCAGGTTGACGCGCGTGACAACCGGATCGTCGGTGCCGAGGTGCTGCTACGCTGGCACCACCCGCAACTGGGCCAGCAGCCACCGGCGCAGTTCATTCAGGTGCTGGAGGAAAGCGGTCTTATTCTCGAGGTCGGTAGCTGGATACTCGATGAAGCCTGCGATGCATGCGCCCGCATGCTCGAGGACAGGTTGATCGACGCCAACGATTTCAGCCTTTGCGTAAATATCAGCCCACGCCAGTTCCGCCAGAATGATTTTGTCGAGCGGGTGCTGCGCAGCCTGGACGACTACCGCCTGCCCCGGCACATGCTGAAGCTGGAGATCACCGAAGGCATCGTCATCCAGAACCTCGAAGACACCATCAGCAAGATGCGTGAGCTCAAACGCTATGGCGTGAGCTTTGCCATGGACGACTTCGGCACAGGCTATTCGTCGCTCACCTACCTCAAGCGCTTGCCGGTGGATGCGCTGAAGATCGACCAGACCTTCGTGCGCGACGCACCAATCGACCCTAACGACGCCGAGATCGTTCGCGCCATCGTCGCCATGGCCCGTAGCCTGGAGCTGGCGGTGATCGCCGAGGGCGTCGAGCTGACCGAGCAACTGGAGTTTCTCGAGCGCCTGGGCTGCCATCTGTACCAGGGTTACCTGCACAGTCGGCCACTTCCCCTGCCAGAGTTCCGACAGATGTTGCTGGAGACTCCGGCGGACTACTGAAATGCAAAAAGGGCACCCGAAGGTGCCCTTTTTCATTGCCGCCAATGCTTAGCTCAACGCGGGTTTTTCCCCGTTGATCGGGATGCGCTTGGCCTTGGCTTCCTCCGGCACGACCCGCAGCAGGTCGATGCTCAGCAGGCCGTTGGCCAGGCCCGCACCCTTGACCTCGATATGGTCGGCCAGGCGGAACGACAGCTTGAACGCGCGCTGGGCAATGCCTTGGTGCAGGAAGGTGACGCTGCCTGCTGCGCCGTTTTCGCGCTTGCCGCCCGTTACCGTCAGGACGCCCTTCTCCACTTGGAGGTCAAGGTCCTGCTCTTGGAAACCGGCTGCGGCAACCACGATGCGATATTGATCTTCGCCATGTTTCTCGACGTTGTAGGGCGGGTAGCTGCTACCGGCCTCGTTACGCGCCGCAGACTCGAACAGGTCATTGAAACGATCGAAGCCTACGGAATGGCGGAACAGTGGTGCGAGAGAGAAAGCGGTGGTCATGTTCATTAACTCCTGAGATTCAGCAAGTAGGTCATTACGCGACCCGACTTCGGCATCGCGTACTCAAGAGATAAGGCTGGGGAAAACGCTTTCAAGGGGTATGGCGAAATTTTTCGGTTGGTGTCGCAGCCAACACGTCAGGCAACGCACGGCTCAGGCTGCGCCATCACACCCAGCAGCTCGCTGATTCGCTGGCAATCGTCCACCCGCCGCAGTTCGGCGAACAACACCACGGCTTCGGGGTAACTGCGGGTCAACATCGCCAACCATTGCTTCATCCGCCCTGGTGCGTAGCGTGGCGACAACTTTGCCTGGGCCTGGCGCCAGAACTCGCGCAACAAGGGCAGCAACTGCGCCCAGCTCATCGGCTGGTAATCGCGCCCCTCGCGCGCTGCGGCGATCTGCAAGGCCAGGTCCGGGCGCGATACCAGCCCGCGCCCCAACATGATGTCTTGCGCACCACTGACTTCGCGGCAACGCCGCCAGTCGTCCACAGTCCAGATCTCGCCGTTGGCGAACACTGGCACCCGCACCACGTCCTGTACTCGCGCCACCCACTCCCAATGGGCCGGCGGTTTGTAACCGTCAGCCTTGGTACGCGCGTGCACCACCAGGTGTTCAGCACCACCCTCTGCCAATGCCGTGGCGCACGCCAAGGCACCGTCCGGGCTGTCGAAACCCAGGCGCATCTTGGCAGTGACGGGAATGTGAGCCGGCACCGCGCGGCGCACTTCGCGCACGATCGCATGCAGCAGTTCCGGTTCCTTGAGCAGTACAGCTCCACCCCGCGACTTGTTTACCGTCTTGGCCGGGCAACCGAAGTTCAGGTCGATGACCGGCGCGCCGAGCTCGCAAGCCAGCACGGCGTTTTCCGCCAGGCACACCGGGTCCGAGCCCAGCAATTGCACACGCATGGGCACCCCGGCAGCCGTGCGCGCGCCCTGGCGCAGTTCAGGCGCCAGCTTGTCGAACTGTGCAGGCGGCAGCAGGCGGTCGCAGACTCGGATGAACTCGGTGACGCACCAATCGATGCCGCCTACCCGGGTCAAGACGTCGCGCAGGATGTTGTCGACCAGCCCCTCCATGGGGGCCAGGGCAATTTGCATGTGAGGGTCTCAGCGGAAAAAGGCGGCAGTCTAGCAAAAAAACCGGCGCCCTCAGGTACCGATCAGCGCCGGGCCATAGCCATCGAGGAACTCAGCGGGCATACGCTTGGGCTTGCCGCTGGACAGCTCGATGCAGGCGAAGGTGGTTTGCGCGCGCAGCAGGGTCACGCCATCACGCGGGCGCTTGAGCTGGAAGCGTCGGGTCATGCGCAGGCGCTGGTCCCAATCGACGATCCAGGTCGCCAGTTGCAGTTCGTCTTCTTCGTAGGCAGCGGCAAGGTAGTCGATTTCATGGCGCACCACGGCCATTGCCCGGTCCAGACGCCGGTACTCGGCCAGGTCCAGGCCCAGGCGCTGTGAGTGACGCCAGGCGCAGCGCTCCAACCAGGTCACGTAGACCGCGTTGTTGGCATGGCCGAGGCCGTCGATGTCGTCGGTGCCGACGCGAAGGTCGATGATGAATGGCGCTGCCAGGTCCCAGCTCATGCCCGCTCCCGTTGTCTGTGAACGGGCAGAGTGTAACGGATGCTCAGGCGCTTTGCCGTGCCGGTTGCGCCGCGCGCTGCAGCAACTCGAGCACCGCATGGCCCAACCGTGGGTCAGCCAACACCCGTTGGTGACCACCTTCTGCCAGTTGCAACAAACGACTGTCGAACCAGGCCTTGTGGATCAGTTGCGCTTCGCTGGCAGGCACCACGTTATCGTCTGCCGCATGCACGACCAACCCCGGCAGCTCCAACTGATAGCCGTTGACATCCAGACGCGCCACCTGCACTCCAACATCGCGCTCAACCTGGCGAATGAACGCTGCACGCGCTCGCGCCGGCAGGCCCAGGCGGCGAGCAAAACCTCGCAGCACGCCCAGCAACTGCGCGGGTGCGGCGATGCTCACCGCCGCCTCTGCACGCAGGCCCCATTGCAATGCCAACATCATACTGGCGCCGCCCATGGAGTGACCGATCACCGCACGCAACGGCGGTAATTCGGCTGCCGCCTCCAGCAGAGCGCGCGCGAACAGCGCTACATGCGCCTGCTGCCCAGGGGATCGCCCATGTGCCGGCCCCTCCAGGGAAACCACGGTGTGTCCGGCTTGCACCAGCGTTTCGATCAAGGCAGCAAACTGCGTGGGCCGCCCCTCCCAACCATGCATCAGCAATACCGTTGGCCCCTGCCCCCAGCGCAGGGCAGACAACCCGAAACGCAAAGTGATGCGCTCGGCCTTGGCCAGCAATGGCAGCTCCCAGGGCTTGGGCGGCAACGTACGCGGTGTCATGAACGCCCGGCGCATACGGCCGGCGACATGTTCAGGGGCCAGGTGGCCAAGAGTGCCATTGACGCCGCGAATCCAACTCAGGGTAGTCATCGCCTTGCTCCAGGGTTCAGGTTACTCAGATAACCGCCGATTTGGCGGCACGCAGGATGCGATCGGATAGCTCACAGTTGCCGAGGGCACGGGCCAGCGCCAGGCCGCCGATCATCAGGGCAAGGTCGGCGAAGGCCTTGTCGATGTCCTCTGGGCGGTCGACCATTTGCGCGGTCATCAGCTCGATGTGTTCAGCCAGCACTTGGCGAAACACCTCAGGCAGACGTTGGATCTCGTTCAGGGCGTTGGGGATCGGGCAGGCATGCTCCTGGATGTCACGATCTCGATGCTTGCGCGAGAGGTAGAACGCCGCCACCAAGGCACGGCGCTCTTCTCCATCGAGGCTTGAGTCGATTGCGGACAGCCTGGCTCGGCGTTCGGCGAGCAACTGGCGAAACGCCTCCAGCATCAGCTCTTCCTTGCTGTCGAAATGCGCATAGAAACCGCCCACCGTCAGCCCAGCAGCGGCCATTACCTGGCCCACACTCGGATCAACAGGGCCCTGCTCGATCAACGCATCACGCGCCGCCTCAAGGATGCGCTCGCGGGTCTTGGTTTTCTTATCGCTCATGGGGCCACCTTGAATATTATAAGCATAATATTATTATAATAATATTTTTGCGCAAGCAGAAATTGCAACCGCTGGTCGCTCGCGGACGAAATCAAGAGGGCAGAAAAAACAAAAGGCCCATTCAATAAGCGAATGAGCCTTTTCAAGTCCTGCAAAACGCAGGTAAAAGTGGCGTCCCCTAGGGGACTCGAACCCCTGTTACCGCCGTGAAAGGGCGGTGTCCTAGGCCACTAGACGAAGGGGACGTAACCTTCGTGCGGGTTCGTATTCACGATACCCTGGCGATTGGTGGAGCTAAGCGGGATCGAACCGCTGACCTCCTGCATGCCATGCAGGCGCTCTCCCAGCTGAGCTATAGCCCCGAGACAAAACAAAAAGCTCATCCAATATTCGAATGAGCCTTTCAAACCCTGCAAGACGCAGGAAAAAGTGGCGTCCCCTAGGGGACTCGAACCCCTGTTACCGCCGTGAAAGGGCGGTGTCCTAGGCCACTAGACGAAGGGGACGTAACCTTCGTGCCGATTCGCATTCACGAACCGCGGCAAAATTGGTGGAGCTAAGCGGGATCGAACCGCTGACCTCCTGCATGCCATGCAGGCGCTCTCCCAGCTGAGCTATAGCCCCGGATTTCTAGCCTCTCGGCCCAGCGACATTCTGAAACATCGCTTGTGCAAAACTGG